>NZ_JANIAG010000099.1:0-20281 GCF_028682155.1 Pseudomonas sp. 39004 | reverse complement strand
CGGATCGCCCTCGGCCGGCAGCGCCTTGAACATGCCGTCACGGCCTTCGACGTAGGTGCGCCCGCCATCAGCGGCCACGGCATTGACGCCCAGCGAGTAGAACGGGTTGCCTTCTGGCGTGACCAGGTACCAGCGGCCATCACGCTTCTCGGTACGGAAAAAACCCTTGGCCTCGAACGCCGGCCCGCCCAGCAACCCGCCATAGCTGTCCAGTTGCTGCTTGCCGTGCTCTGCCAACCAGCCCTTGAGTTGCTGCTGCTCACGGCCTTCTGCAGCCTTGAGTTGCTCATCGCTGGCAATCTTCTCTGGCCATTGGCCGCGTGTGGACTGGCCGTAAGCGTCGATCAATTCATGGTAGGCGGCCTGGTAGGCCTGGTCGTCATCCTGAATACCCACTTTCTCGATCAGCAGGTTCTGCGCCACCTTGGGGTTGGGGATCGTCAGGCTGACGGACGCCACTTGCTTGAGGTCGACCGCACCTGCGCTGCTGGTCAGCAGCAGGCGTTGGCCTGCGTACGCCCATGGCATCGGCGGCCCGGCGCGCATGCCCTGGCTCAACGGCGAGTTGGCCTTGAGCGGTACCATCACCGTCTGGGCGGGGCCTGCGGGCAGGTCGATGCGGCTGGTCAGCGTGCGGCCATCACTGCCCAACACGGTAACGTCCACGGTCAGCGCCCAGTCCATTGCGCTTTGCAGGCGCAAGGTCAGGAACTGCCCGGCAGACCAGTCCCACACACCGCTCTGCGGGCTCAGGCGCAAGGTCGGCCGCTCGGCCGGGTTGAACACCACGCGCCGCAACACCTCACCCCCGGCCGTCTGCTCTGCGTTGTACTGCGGCATGCCGGCATCCTCGGTCACCACATTGACCACCGAGGCCGGGCGCACGAAGCTGAACAGCGTCTGCTGCCCGGCCAACAATGGCGAGCTGAACAACAGGGCGAATACGACAGGCAGGGTACGGCGGACCATAAGGCTGGGGCTCTCCTTCAGGGCCCTCATGAGCCCAAGACTGAGTGATGGACAACAAGCCGGTGCAGAGTGCTCCGGCCGTCAGGAAATCTCCCGCCGGAACGGCGGTAGCGCATTGAGAATAGCCTTGCCGTAGCGCTGGGTGACCAGACGTCGATCAAGCAAGGTGATGACACCGCGATCCTGCTCGGTACGCAGCAGCCGGCCGCAGGCCTGAATCAGGCGCAAAGAGGCGTCGGGCACGGCAATTTCCATGAACGGGTTGCCGCCACGGGCCTCGATCCACTCCGCCAGGGCCGCCTCGACCGGGTCATCAGGCACCGCGAAGGGGATCTTGGCGATCACCACGTGCTCGCAATAAGCGCCAGGAAGGTCTACCCCTTCGGCAAAGCTGGCCAGGCCGAACAACACGCTGTGTTGGCCATCATCGACCCGCGCCTTGTGCTTGTTCAGGGTTTCCTGCTTGGACAGGTTGCCCTGGATCAGCACCAGCTTGCGCCAGTCGCGGTCCAGGCCGTCGAACACATCCTGCATCTGCTTGCGCGACGAGAACAGCACCAGCGCGCCACGGGCATCATCGAGCATGTTGGGCAGTTCACGGATGATCGCCGCCGTATGCGCCGCCGCATCACGCGGATCGGCGCCCAGGTCGGGCACCCGCAGCACGCCGGCATCGCCATGCACGAACGGGCTGGGCACCACGCAGGTCACGGCATCGCGAGGCAGGCCAGAGCGCATGCGGTAACGGTCGAACTTGCCCAGGGCGGTGAGCGTGGCGGAGGTTACCAGCGCACCGTGGGCGACGCTCCACAGGCTGCGACGGAGCATTTCGGCCGCCAGAATGGGGCTGGCGTTGACTTCGATGTCGAACAGCGCACCGCTCTCGGCCAGGGTCAGCCAGCGCGCCATGGGCGGGCTGTCCTCGGGGTCTTCGGCGGTGAATGCCGTCCACAGTTCCCAGTTGCCCTGGGCACGGGTCACCAGGCTGCCAAACAGCGGGTACCATTCCTCGGCCTGATGGCTGGCGATACCGATATTGACTTCACCGTCCATGCCTTCCTTCAACAGGTCGGCCAGGCGGGTGAACAGATCGTTGAGGCGGGCAAAGCCCTTTTTCAACTCGATGCCCACCTCGCGGATCTGCTCCGGCACCACGCCGCCTTCGAAGCGATAGCGCGGGCGCTCACGGCCCTCGGTGTCTTCACTGGGGCGGAAGTCCGCGACTTGCTCGCACAGGGTGAACATGAACTGCTGCTGGGTACGGATCTCGCGGGCCAGCTCCGGCACCTGTTCGATCAGTTTGCCCAGGTCCCCCGGCAACGGGTGCTGGGCCAGCAGCTTGGTCAGGTTCTTGGCGGTCTGCTCCAGCCAGTCGGCGGTGGAGCGCAGGCGCGAGTAATGGGCGAAATGGCCGATGGCCTTGTCCGGCAGGTGATGGCCTTCGTCGAACACGTACAAAGTGTCGCGGGGGTCGGGCAGCACCGCGCCGCCACCCAGGGCCAGGTCAGCCAGGACCATGTCATGGTTGGTCACGATCACGTCGACCTTGCCCATGCCTTCGCGCGCCTTGTAGAACACGCACTGCTGGAAGTTCGGGCAGTGGCGGCCCGTGCACTGGCTATGGTCGGTGGTCAGGCGTGCCCAGTCCTGGTCTTCCAGGGCTTCGGACCAGCTGTCACGGTCACCATCCCAGCGGTTGCCCGCCAGCTTCTCGATCATGCTGTTGAACAGCTTCTGGCTACGCTCGTCGACCTCGATGTGAAAGCCTTCTTCCTCGAACAACTGGGCGGTGGCCGACTGCGCGTGGCCTTCCTGCAGCAGCACGTCGAGCTTGGACAGGCACAGGTAACGGCCGCGCCCCTTGGCCAAAGCGAAGCTGAAGTTCAGCCCGCTGTTGCGCATCAGGTCGGGCAGGTCCTTGAAGACGATCTGCTCCTGCAGGGCGACGGTGGCGGTGGCGATGACCAGGCGCTTGCCAGCGGCCTTGGCAGCCGGGATCGCGGCCAGCGCATAGGCGACCGTCTTGCCGGTACCGGTGCCGGCCTCTACCGCGACCACGGCAGGCTCGCCGGCGCGGCGGCCTTCATCGTCGCAGGCGATGTCGCCGAGTACCTTGGCCACTTCGGCGATCATCAGGCGCTGGCCGTAACGCGGCTTGAGGCTCTTGGCTTCGAGAAAACGCGAGTAGGCGCCCTGGATAGTGGCTTTGAGTTCGTTGCTGATCATGGTCTGCAGACGCCCGAAGGGCTGGATATATTTTCAGTGTTTCGCATGGGGCGGCTATCATACCCCGCTATTGCCCTTTATGCCGCATGGAGATCCGGATGCTTGCCTTTGCCCTGCCCTACACACTGCATGTCCTGGCCGCCCTGGTCTGGGTCGGCGGCATGTTCTTCGCCTGGCTGGTGCTGCGCCCGGCAACGGTTGCAGCCCTCGACGGGCCTGCTCGCCTGCGGTTGTGGGTGGAAGTTTTCCGACGCTTCTTCGGCTGGGTCTGGGTGGCAGTGGCGATCTTGGCGATAAGTGGTATCGGCATGTTGCACATGCGCTTCACAGGCCTGGAGACCGCGCCCAAGTACGTGCAGGTGATGATCGGGGGCGGTATCGCCATGTTCGCCCTGTTCATGCGCATCCAGGCGCTACTGTTGCCGGAGCTGAAAACGGCCGTGCAAGCAGAGGACTGGCCAGCGGGGGCTGCGGTGCTGGGAAGGATTCGACGCATGGTCGGGATCAACCTGCTGCTGGGCATCGCCGTGGTGGCAGTGGCCAGTTCGCGATTGATGCTGTAGGCGACGCGCCCCCTTGGGCCACGCCGCCCCTTAACGTCAAAGCCGTTGCAGGATCAACTCACCTGAAGCACCAGCCAGGCCTGGCTGGCCCGGTTGCCCTGGCCGGCCGCTGGCACCGGCATCGGTGCGATACACCAGGCACCCTTTGCTCGCCCCGCCCTTGCCGGCCTTGCCGGCGGCACCGGCCCGGCCTGGCGCACCGCCATCCAGCCGTACCACGATGCGCTCCTGGGCAAAACCTTGCGGCAGGCTCAGGCGAATTCGCCCGCCCGCCGCGCCATCGTGCCCATTGCCCCCGTCATCGCCATTGGCGCCACGGCTGGCCTGGCCCCAGGTACAGCCCCCAGGCTGGCCGTTGGCGCCGTCGAGCCCGGCATAACCGGGCGCACCCGCGCCACCTCGTGCGTCGATCGACAACAGCCCGGCGTCGACCTCGTCCAGCTTCAAGTCCAGGCTTCGACCGGAACGGGCCGCACGCTGGTAGGTGCCCGGCGCACCCGGCGCACTGATCTCGCTCCCCTCGCCCAAGCGGGCATTGCGCGCCTCGATGCGCAACGGGTGGTCAGATGGGGCAATGGCGATACGCGCATCACGCCCCAGCTGCAGATGATCGATGGTCAACTCGGTCAGCGTGGCAGGCAGCAGCAACGTCGCTGAATCGGCCACGCGCAAATGCTCCAGGTGCACGCTGGCCGACTTGTCGGGCAGACGCAGCATGGAGTTGGACGCCACTTCAAGGGTTTCGGCCTGGGCCAGGGGAGCGGCCAACATGGCCAGCAACATCAGATTACGCATTGCGCGGCGCCTCCTGCGCACGAGGAATGGACATGACATGGAAAATACCCGTCAGCAGGATCTGCAGACGGTCGAACCAACGGTGGCTACGGCCACGCAGGCTGGCGTTGAAGAACAGCACCTCGAGCACATGCAGGCTCAGCAGGACAATGCCTGCCGTATTGATCAGAAGATTGAATGGCAGTGGTTGTGGCAGCAGCAGATTGAACAGCACCACACCCCAGAAGACAACCGTCAGGACCTTGCCCAGGCCCAGGATGAATTTCATGCCCCGCCCCCTGCATTTATTGTTCTGTCGAAACGGCCCGTTCGAGCGGGCCGTGCGGCCAACAGTACCTGTACTGGCTGCCTGTGTCATTGGCCACACCCGGCTTGCCGGTTTGAAGGCGCGCCCGCGCCACTGCCCAAGGCGCGGGCGCGGGCCGTCAGCGCTGGATCTTGATCTCCGTGCGACGGTTCATGGCGCGCCCATCGGCGGTGGCATTGTCTGCCACAGGTTGGGTTTCACCTGCACCGACCACCGAGACGAAGCTGCTGCGGGGTACGCCGCTTTCGACCAGGTAATCGGTCACCGAATGAGCACGGCGCTCGGACAGTTTCTGGTTGTAGCTGTCTGACCCGACACTGTCGGTATGGCCACTGACGCTAAGCCGCGCACTGGGTGCTTCCTGCTTGAGGCGGGTGGCGATGGTGTTGAGGCGCTCTTTATCGGTTGCGGTCAGGCGTGCAGAGTCGAACTCGAAGTGCACGTCACGGATGACGATGACTTCTTCCTTCTGCACCACCACTTCCTCGACCACCGCGACCGGCTCCGGTGGGCAGCCATTGGCATCGACCTGCACGCCGCGCGGGGTGCCTGGGCATTTGTCTCGGCTGTCCGGTACGCCGTCACCATCCTCGTCGCCATCGCCATGGGCCCAGCAATAGCCCGCCGCCAGGCCACCGCCCAGCAACGCGCCCCAGCCAGCCCAGCTGGAACTCTCGATGGCGCCCAGGGCGGCGCCGCCTACACCCCCGACGGCAGCACACTTCGGCCAGTCGGTCTTTTGCAAACCTGCACAACCAGTCAACACACTGGTGAGCAGTACCAGGGGTATCGCTGTGCGTACTATGCTCATTTTCGTCGCATCTCCTAGGGGGAATCGGCATAAGGCCGATCTCTGGCAGTAAAGACCGCACAATCCATCCCTGCCAGCAATAAGCCACGACGCAGTTACATGACGCTTTGCCCACGCGCTGCGGCCCGCTAGTCTTGGACGACTTGAACGAGGATTGGCAATGACCGACGGTTTTTCCCAGCGCACTCCCCAGCAGGCCCTGGCAGCCCTGCTCGAGCGTTTCACCCCCCAACGCCTGTTGCTGGTAGGCACACGCTTCCCGGCGCTGGACGCCTTTGCCCAGGCTCACCCGCAGGTGGCGATTGCAACGACCGCGCCTGGGCCGCTGCCGGTTGACCTGGCAAACCAGCGCTTCGACCTGGCGGTACTGGTGGACTGCCTGGAGCACCTGCCCAAACGCACGGGCCTGGAACTGCTCGGTGGCATTCGCAACCTCAATGCCAGCCGGGTTGCTGTGCTGGCCGATCTCTCGGCTTGCGGCTGGCAAGACACCGATTTCTTCGCCCTGGCCTTGTCGGCCAGCGAAAAGTTCCGTCGTGAAGGGCAGGTACTGAGCCTGTTCACCTATGATCTACATGACTACAAGCAAGTCCCGGACTGGCTCAATGCGCGATTCTGGGCCAACCCTGAAAATTTTGGAAAGTATTGGTGGTGATGATGAGTGTCTCGGTCTGCCCTTGTGGCAGTGGCAACCTGCTGGACGCCTGCTGCGGGCACTACCACGCCGGAACCCCGGCCCCCGATGCCCAGACGCTGATGCGCTCGCGCTACAGCGCTTACGTGCTGGGCCTGGTCGATTACCTGGTGCACACCACCCTGCCGGCCCAGCAGGCGGAACTGGACCGCGCCGCCATGGCCAGCTGGAGCGCACAGAGCACCTGGCTGGGGCTGGAAGTGGAAAACGCCGAGGTGCTGGGTGGTCAGCCTGAGCACGGCTTTGTCACCTTCACCGCTCGCTGGCACGATCAGGAGGGCGATCACCAACACCGCGAGCGTTCGGCGTTCGTCCAGCATGATGGGCGCTGGTACTTCATCGACCCCACGGTCGGGCTCAAGGCCGGGCGCAACGACCCTTGCCCGTGCGCCAGCGGTCAGAAATTCAAGAAATGCTGCGCAAGCTACGTGGCCAGCTGAACATGATCGCCCAGGCCCGCGTGCTCATGCTTGGCGCCTTGTTGGCCCTGCTGGCCGGCTGCGCCAGCTGGGGCGGCGACGACTGGCGCGAACCCGAGGTACACCTGGTCAAGGTCGAGACGGTCAAGGCCAGGCTGCTGCAGCAGGAATTCGTGCTGCACCTGCGTGTCGACAACCCGAACGACAGCCGGCTGTTCATCCGTAGCCTGGCGTATTCGATACGGCTCAACGACCTGCTGCTGGTGCAGGATGAGACCAGCGTATGGCGCAGCGTTGGCGGCCATGCCCGGCGCACGTTCAAGATCACCGCGCGGACCAACTTGTGGCAGCACCTCAAGCCACTGGCCAAACTGCTTAAAAGCGAACAACCGCTGCACTACACCCTGCAGGGGGAACTGGCCACGGGGCTACTCATCCATCGGGACCTGCACTTGTCGCGCAGTGGTGAGATAATCCCCGGTGATTTCTTACCGGAGTAACCCTGCAATGACCCAGCAACCCCATGTTCATGGCCCTGACTGCAACCACGATCATGATCACCCGCACGATCACGACCATGGCCATGTGCACGGCCCGCACTGCAACCACGGCCATCAGGAGCCGGTGCGTAATGCCCTGAAGGACGTTGGCCGCAACGATCCTTGCCCCTGCGGCAGCGAGAAGAAATTCAAGAAGTGCCACGGCGCCTGATGCGACCGTTGTGCTGATGAAATCGAGCGCCTCGTACATGCCTTGAGCATGAGGGCGCTCAATCTCGACAACACCTCAATACCCAAGCCAAGCACCTCGAAGCCCCCCTACCATTCGTAAATAAACCGCCTCAGCACCTTGCACCGCGCCTGCGCGCTCACTACCTTAGCGCCTTCCAAACCCCCGCCACGCCTTGCAGGAGCCCTTGTCATGGCCGCCCCCGCCTTTCCTCCCTTCCGCCTGCGGTTCACGACCGCTGCCACGCTGCTCGGCACGCTCGGACTCGCCGGCTGCCAGATGGGCGGCTATCAGGGCAGTGTGCCACCGACCACCGGCGTGCAACCCCTCAAGGGCCTGGCGCAAAACGTCTCGGTACGGCGCAATGCCATGGGCGCTCCGCTGATCGAGAGCGGCAACTTCCATGATGCCCTGTTCAGCCTGGGGTATGTACATGCCGGTGATCGCATCGAGCAGATGGTCGCCATGCGCCTGCTCGCCCAGGGCCGCCTTGCCGAACTGGCCGGCAGCGAAGCACTGGACATCGACCGCCTGATGCGTGCCGCCAACCTCAAGCAAAGCGCCGCCCAGCAATACGCCGACGCGTCGCCACGGCTCAAGCGCTTCTTCGAGGTCTACGCCCGCGGGGTCAACGCCTACCTGTTCCGCTACCGCGATAAGCTGCCCACCGGCCTGGCCAGCAGCGGCCATCGCCCCGAGTACTGGAAACCAGAAGACTCGGCGCTGATCTTCAGCCTTTACGCTTTCAGCCAGTCAGTGAACCTGCAAGAGGAACTCAGCGCCCTGACCTTGGCGCAGAAGGTCGGCAGCGACAAGCTGGCCTGGCTACTGCCCGGCGCCCCGGACGAGCCCTTGGCCGACGCCGAAGTGGACAAGCTCAAGGGCCTGAACCTGGCCAGCCAGCTACCCGGCTTGCCGGCCCTGGCGGCGGCCAGCCAGAAACTCGCCGACCTCGACCTGCTCGGCAGCCCCGACTCGGCCAACCTGGCCTTGGCAGCCCAGCGCAGCCGCAGCGGCAAGAGCCTGCTGGCCAGCGACAGCCAAGCGGCCTGGGCCTTGAGCCCGGTGCAAATCCACACCAGCAAGTACCAGGTCGCCGGCCTGTCACTGCCAGGCCTGCCGATCGTACTGGCCGGCTACAACGGCAAAGTCGCCTGGAGCAGCAGCGCCGTGATGGCCGACAACCAGGACCTGTACCTGGAACAACTGCGCCGCCAAGGCAACCAGCTTAGCTACCTGGCCGACGGCAAGTGGCAGCCGGCCCGGGCGCGCAGCGAAACCTTCTTCGTGCGCGGCCAACGCCCTCTGCGCGAGGTGATGTACGACACACGCCACGGTACCCTGCTCGCCCAGCCGGGTAGCGCAAGCCTGGGCCTGGCCTTGGCCCTGCCGCAATTGAAGGGCGACCGTAGCCTTGACGCGCTGTTCGACCTGACCCGTGCCAAAACGGTCGAACGCGCTTTCGACAGCACCCGTGAAGTCGCTGCCGCGGCGCTCAATTTCGTCTTCGCCGAGCCTGATCACATCGGCTGGCAGGTCAGCGGACGCTACCCCAACCGCCGCGAAGGCCAGGGCCTGCTGCCCTCGCCCGGTTGGGACGGGCGCTACGACTGGGACGGCTACGCAGACCCGATGCTGCACCCTTACGACCAGGACCCGCCCGCCGGCTGGATCGGCCACGCCAACCAGCGCAGCCTGCCGCGCGGCTACGGCATGCAGTTGTCCAACACCTGGTACTACCCCGAACGCGCCGAGCGCCTGGCCCAGCTGGCCGTTAACGGCCGCCACGACAGCCGCAGCCTGATGGCCCTGCAGAACGACCAAGTCACCCTGCTGGCCGACAAGCTCAAGCAGATGTTCGACGCCCCGGGCATGGGCCAGCCGCTCAAGCAGGCGATCGAGGCACTGCCACCCGCTCAGCGCGACAAGGCCCGCGACGCCCTGGCCCGGCTCAAGGCGTTCGATGGCCGCCTGAGCCCGGTGTCGGCGGATGCCGCACTGTACGAATTGTTCCTCCAGGCGTTCGCCCGCGAAACGTTCCTCGACGACCTCGGGCCGGTGTCCAGCCCTGCCTGGCAGGCGTTCGTCAGCAATGCCCGCTTGTCCTACTCGGCCCAGGCCGACCACCTGCTGGGCCGCGAAGACAGCCCGTTCTGGGATGACCGCAGCACACCGCAGAAGGAAGACAAGCCGGCAATCCTCGCCCGCAGCCTGGCCGCTGCGGTGGATGCAGGCACTGCGCAACTCGGCGCCGACCGCCGTGCCTGGCAATGGGGCAAACTGCACCAGTACCGCTGGCCAGCACCGGCCTATCACGGCCTGGGGGACACTGTCAGCCGCTCACCGCTGGCTGCCGGTGGCGATTTCAGTACCCTGGCACTGACACCCTACGCCTGGGGCAATGACTTCGACACGCGCCTGCCGGCCTCGGCACGCATGGTCGTCGACTTCGGCCAGGCTGAACCCTTGCAGGTACTGACCAGCAGCGGCCAGTCCGGCAACCCGGCCAGCCAGCACTACGGCGATGGGCTGGATGCCTGGTTCAAGGGCCGCTTCATGAGCCTGCCGCTGCAACCGCAAAACTTTGGGCGGGCCTATGGCAACCCGCGGCTGACCTTGGTACCTGGCCGCTAGAGGCCAGTTTCCCTCTGATCAACAGCGCGTCGGGCTCTTAGAATCCTCGGCACCGCACTGGGTAATGCCTATCGAGTGCGGCCATTTCCAATGAGGATGCCACCATGACTACTGAAACGCTCAACATCGAAGTTTCCTGGCCAGATACGCTTGACGTCCCGGCTGGCGCTACCGTTAATGCGCAGATTTGGGTCGGCAACGAGGTAGCCAGTTACCGGCTGATCTCCGACAGCGATGTCGACGCCCCGGCCACCACCTCGCCAGCCACCATCGCGTTCACCTACGATACCGAGGACCTGCTTCCCGAAGATGCCGAAACCGTGTGGGACCACTTCCACACCTCCCCCTACCTCATGCACGAAGGCAAGCGCCTCAACATTGAGCGCGTTGCAAAAATCAGCGTCTCCGACGCTCAGTTGTCCGGTTGGAAGATAGCGATCTCCTGATGACCCCAGGCAGCCCTGCCCCAGGGCTGCCTGCTCGATTAGAATTCGAACTTCCCGATACCTGCCACGCTCTGACTTAGCAACCCCTTTGCCAGCCGCCGTGCCATGGACCTCGTAATCGCCCGCCCCGAAGGCCTGTACTGCCCGCCCGGTGATTTCTACATCGACCCCTGGCGGCCGGTGGACCGTGCCGTCATCACCCATGGCCACGGTGACCACGCGCGTACCGGCAATCGCCACTACCTCACCGCCGCCTCTGGCGAAGGTATCTTGCGCAGTCGCCTGGGCCAGGCTATCGACCTGCAGACCCTGGCCTACGGCGAGCGCATCCGCCACCACGGGGTTACCCTGAGCCTGCACCCGGCCGGTCACGTACTGGGTTCGGCGCAAGTGCGCCTGGAACACCAGGGCCAAATCTGGGTCGCTTCGGGCGACTACAAAGTCGAACCCGACGGCACCTGCGCAGCCTTCGAGCCCGTGGCGTGCCACACCTTCATCACCGAGTCGACCTTCGGCCTGCCGATCTATCGCTGGCCCAGCCAAGCCGAAGTCTTTGCCGGCATCAATGCCTGGTGGCGGGCCAACCGCGATCAGGGCAAAGCCAGCGTGCTGTTCTGCTACGCCTTCGGCAAGGCGCAGCGCATCCTTCATGGGCTTGACGCGAGTATCGGGCCGATTCTGGTCCACGGTGCGGTCGAGCCGCTGAACCGGGTGTACCGAGAGGCAGGCGTGTACTTGCCAGAAACCCGCTATGCCGGCGATATCCCACGCAACGACCCGTTGCTGCGCCAGGCCTTGGTCCTGGCCCCACCGTCAGCCGGCGGCAGCAGCTGGATGCGCCGCTTCGGCGACTACAGCGATGCCTTCGCCAGCGGCTGGATGCTGTTGCGCGGTACACGCCGCCGGCGTGGCGTCGACCGCGGCTTCGTGCTGTCGGACCATGCTGACTGGCCAGGGCTGCTGTGGGCCATCGGCCAGACCGGTGCACAGCGGGTGATGGTCACCCATGGTTCGGTCAACGTGCTGGTGCGCTATCTCAACGAACAGGGCCTGGATGCCCGCGCCTTCGCCACCGAATACGGCGATGAAGAAGAGTCGACACCCGCCGGTGCCGAGGCATGAAGGCCTTTGCCGCGCTGTACCTGCGCCTGGACGCGACCACCTCCAGCAACGCCAAGCTCGAAGCGTTGCGCGATTACTTTGCCCAGGCCCCTGCCGACGATGCGGCCTGGGCCGTGTACTTCCTGGCCGGTGGCCGCCCCCGGCAACTGGTGCCCACCCGTGTGCTGCGTGAACTGGCCACTGCGCTGGCAGCACTGCCCGACTGGCTGTTCGAAGAGAGTTACCAAGCCGTGGGCGACCTTGCCGAGACCATTTCGTTGCTGCTGCCTCAGAACAGCCAGGGCAGCGACGATGGCTTGGCCTACTGGGTCGAGGCTCACCTGTTGCCCCTTCGCGGGTTGCCACCCGAAGAGATCCGCCAGCGCCTGCCACCGCTCTGGGCGCAGCTCGACCGGCCCAGCCTGATGCTGTGCCTGAAGCTGATCACCGGCAGCTTTCGCGTCGGCGTGTCCAAGCTGCTGGTCACCCGCGCCCTGGCTCAGCTGGCAGACCTCGACGCCAAGCGCGTAGCCCAGCGCCTGGTCGGCTACACCGACATCGGCCACCGCCCCAGCGCCGCCGATTACCACCGTTTGGTGGCCGCCGAGTCGGCCGATGAGCACAGCCAGCGCGGCGGCCAGCCATATCCATTCTTCCTGGCGCATGCGTTGCAGGCGCCAACCGAGCAGTTCGATGCGCTGCTTGGGCCCCCGAGCGATTGGCAGGTCGAATGGAAGTGGGACGGCATCCGCGCCCAGGTGGTCAAGCGTGACGGCCAGCTGTGGGTCTGGTCACGCGGCGAGGAGTTGGTCACCGATCGCTTCCCCGAGCTGCACAGCTTGGCGCAAACCTTGCCGGATGGCGTTGTGCTCGATGGCGAGATTCTGGTCTGGAAGCCTGGCGCCACCCGCGGTGCGCTGGCCGTGCAGCCCTTCGCCCTGCTGCAGCAGCGCCTGGGCCGCAAGACCTTGGGCAAGAAGCTGCTGGCTGACGCCCCCGTGGTGCTGCAGGCCTACGACCTGCTGGAATGGCAGAGCGAGGATTGGCGCAACCGCGCGCAGCATGAGCGTCGTCGGCAGCTGGAGCGCCTGGTAGCAGAGTACCCGCTGGCGCCGGTGCTGCTTTCGCCGTTGCTCGAAGGGCTGAGCTGGGCCGACCTCGCCGAGCAACGTGAGCAGTCGCGCAGCCTGGGCGTGGAAGGCCTGATGCTCAAGCAGCGTGAGGCCCTGTATGGCGTAGGCCGCACCAAGGACATGGGCACCTGGTGGAAATGGAAGATCGACCCGTTCAGTGTCGATGCCGTATTGATCTACGCCCAACGCGGCCATGGCCGCCGCGCCAGCCTCTACAGCGACTACACGTTCGCCGTATGGAACGCGCCCCCGGGCAGCCCCGACCGGGCCTTGGTACCCTTCGCCAAGGCCTATTCCGGGCTGAGCGATGAAGAGATGCGCAAGGTCGACGCGATCATCCGCAAGACTACCATTGAGACGTTCGGCCCGGTGCGCAGTGTGACCCCGACGCTGGTCTTCGAACTGGGCTTCGAGGGCATTGCCCTGTCCAGCCGCCACAAAAGCGGCATCGCCGTGCGCTTTCCGCGCATGCTGCGCTGGCGCCTGGACAAACCGGTGGAAGAAGCCGACGACCTGGCCACACTGCAGGCATTGCTGATCTGAAGAGGCACAGAGTGGCAAACTATGCTTCTATCTTTGTGCCGACCCGTGTCGCAGACCGTTTTCGCCACGTAGCCAGGACCCCCATGCACCATTCGACCCACGACCTGCTCGCCCCCGTACCGGGCATCTCACGCCAACTGCACAGCTTCCACTTTGGCCCACGCGGTGGTGGCAAAGTGTACATCCAGGCCTCGCTGCATGCCGACGAACTGCCCGGCATGCTGGTGGCGTGGCACCTCAAGCGGCGGCTGGCCGAGTTGGAGCAGCAGGGCCGTCTGCAACGGGAAATCATCCTGGTGCCGGTGGCTAACCCGGTAGGCCTGGAACAGGTACTGCTGGACGCCCCGCTGGGGCGCTTCGAACTGCAAAGCGGCGAGAACTTCAATCGCAATTTCGTCGACCTGTCAGACAGCATCGGCGATCAGATCGAACAGCACCTGACCCAGGACCCGGCCCACAACATTGCCCTGATCCGTGAATACCTGCGCCGCGGGCTGGACGCACACCCCACCCGCACGCCCCTCCAGGCCCAGCGCCTGATCCTGCAGCGCCTGGCCTGTGACGCCGACCTGATACTGGACCTGCACTGCGACTTCGAAGCCGTCGAGCACCTGTACACCACACCCGAAGCCTGGCCTCAGATCGAGCCACTGGCCCGTTATCTGGGGGCCCAGGCCAGCTTGCTGGCCACCGACTCCGGCGGGCAATCGTTCGATGAATGTTTCAGCCTGGTCTGGTGGCAGTTGCAGCAACGCTTCGGCAAGCGTTTCCCGATCCCGCTGGGCTGCTGTGCGGTGACCGTCGAGTTGCGTGGGCAGGCGGATGTTAGCCACGAACTGGCCGGCAAGGACTGCCAGGCGATACTCGACTTCCTGACCCATGCCGGCGTCATCGAAGGGGCCCACGCGCCCCTTCCACCGCTGCCCCGCCCGGCCACGCCGTTAGCCGCCGTGGAACCGATAACTGCGCCGCTGGGCGGCTTGCTGGTGTACCACGCCCGGCCAGGCCAGCACCTGCAAGCCGACCAGTTGATCGCCGAAGTCATCGACCCGCTCAACGACCGGGTAACCGCCGTGCGCAACAGCCAACCCGGCCTGCTGTACGCCCGCAGCGTGCGGCGCATGGCGACGGCGGGCATGGTCATCGCCCATGTGGCGGGCGAGCAGGTGTGCCGCAGCGGCTACCTGCTGGGCAACTGATCCGGTAAAACCAATCGGCCGGGCAAGCGGTCAGTAGAAGCACAGCCTTCGAAGGATCACCTGCCCCCATGCCCGCCTCCACCGACCTCGCCAATGCCTGGTTCGCCCAGCGCGGCTGGAAGCCGTTCGCCTTCCAGCGGCGTGTCTGGGCAGCCGTCGAGCGCGGTGAATCCGGGCTGTTGCACGCCAGTACCGGCGCCGGTAAAACCTACGCGGTCTGGCTGGCAGCGCTTCGCGCATTCGCCACCAGCCCCTCTGGCCGCCAACCGGCCCCCTTGCAGGTGCTTTGGGTCACGCCCATGCGCGCCTTGGCCACCGATACCGCGCGCGCCTTGCAAGCACCGCTCGATGAACTGGGGCTGAACTGGAGCGTTGGGGTCCGCAGTGGCGATACCCGCAGCGCAGAGCGTGCGCGGCAGGCAAGACGCCTGCCCAGCGTATTGATCACCACTCCCGAAAGCCTGACCTTGCTGCTGACCCGGGCACAGGCCCGCGATGACTTCGCAGGCCTGCGCCTGGTGGTGGTGGACGAATGGCATGAGCTGTTGGGCAACAAGCGTGGCGTACAATTGCAACTGGCCTTGGCGCGACTGCGTCACTGGCACCCGCAGTTGCTGACATGGGGGCTGTCGGCCACCCTCGGCAATCTGCAACACGCCCTTGAGGTGCTGTTGCCCCAAGAAGGGTTGCTGGTACAAGGCCGACAGGACAAACAACTGCAGGTAGACACCTTGCTGCCCACGGCGATCGAGCGTTTTCCCTGGGCAGGGCACATGGGCCTGAAGATGCTCGACCAGGTCAGCAGGGAAATCGACAATAGCGCCAGCAGCCTGGTCTTCACCAATACCCGGGCCCAGGCTGAACTCTGGTATCAGGCATTGCTCGATACACGCCCAGACTGGGCCGGCCTGATCGCCCTGCACCATGCCTCATTGGCCCGCGATACCCGCGACTGGGTCGAACGCAACCTGAAGCAAGGCACGCTGAAAGCGGTCATCTGCACCTCCAGCCTGGACCTGGGCGTGGACTTCTTGCCTGTGGAGAGGGTGTTGCAGATCGGCTCGGCCAAAGGTATCGCTCGGCTGATGCAGCGCGCCGGGCGCTCCGGGCATGCCCCCGGGCGCCCCTCGCGAGTGACCCTGGTGCCCACCCACAGCCTGGAGCTGGTGGAGGCGGCGGCGGCCCGAAAGGCGCTGCTTGCCGGGCAGATCGAGGCCCGAAGTTCGCCACGCCTGTGCATGGATGTGTTGGTGCAACACCTGGTCAGCATGGCCCTGGGCAGCGGCTTTCGGCCCGATCATCTGCTCGACGAAGTGCGCAGCACCTGGGCCTTTCGCACGTTGCGCGACAGCCAGTGGCAGTGGGCGCTGGACTTCGTCTGCCACGGCGGCAACTCGCTCAGCGCCTACCCCGACTACCAGCGTGTCGAGGCCCAGGCCGACGGCGTTTGGCGGGTTGCCAGCGAGCGCCTGGCACGCCGGCACCGCATGGGCATCGGCACCATCGTCAGCGACGCCAGCCTGCAGCTCAAGTATTGGAGCAAGGGCGGTGGCGGCAAGTCGCTGGGCAGTGTCGAGGAGGCCTTCATCGCCCGCCTGCGTCCGGGTGACAGCCTGGTCTTCGCCGGCCGGGTGCTGGAGTTGGTGCGGGTCGAAAACATGACCGCCTACGTACGCCGCAGCACCTCGCGCAACGCCGCCGTGGCACGCTGGAATGGCGGGCGCATGCCACTGTCCAGCGAACTGGCCGATGCCCTGGTCGAACAACTCGATGCCGCCGCCCACCAACATTACGACGGCCCGGAAATGCGCGCCGTACGCCCCCTGCTGGAGCTGCAGGCCCGCTGGTCGGCCCTGCCGACCACCGGCACGCTGCTGGCAGAAACCCTGAAATCACGCCAGGGCTCGCACCTGTTTCTCTATCCGTTCGCCGGGCGTATGGCCAACCTGGGGCTGGCCAACCTGATTGCCTGGCGGGTCAGCCGGGTACAGCCACTGTCTGTGTCCATCGCCGTCAGTGACTATGGCTTTGAACTGCTCAGCCCGAGCGCCGTGGACTGGGCGGCGCACTTGCCCACTGCGCTATCGCCCGAGCAGCTGCTGGAGGACGTATTGGCCAGCCTCAACGCGGGCGAGATGGCGCTGCGGCGCTTTCGCGAAATCGCCCAGATCGCCGGGCTGGTGTTTGGCGGCTACCCGGCAGCGCAAAAGAGCACCCGGCAGATCCAGGCGTCGAGCGGGCTTTTCTACGAGGTGTTTCGCAAGCACGATGCCGACAATTTGCTGCTGGGCCAGGCCCGGGACGAAGTGCTGCGCGAAGAGCTGGAGATCGATCGGCTGCAGCGCCAGTTGCTGAAGATGGGCCAACTGCGGCTGGACCTGCGTGAATTGCGCCGCCCAGGCCCATTGGCCTTTGCCTTGCTGGTGGAAGGGATGCGCGAGACCTTGAGCACGGAGAAACTGGCTGACCGCATTGCGCGGATGGTGGCAGACCTGGAGACCGCAGCGAGTGGAAGGCGATGAATGATTACCTGGCCATCGAACACTGCGAAGAAACGCTTTGGCTGTTGCCGGACAAAGCCCTGTACTGGCCTGCCCGCCGCGCCCTGCTGGTAGCCGATGTGCATATCGGCAAGGCCGCCAGCTATCGCGCCCTTCATCAACCCGTGCCGCGCGGCACCACCGAAGCCACCTTGGCACGCCTGGATACCCTGCTGGCCAGCCATGACTGCCAATTACTGGTGGTCCTCGGCGATTTCCTGCATGCCCGCACCGCGCGCGCACCTGCGACGCTGGCCAGGCTGCAGGCGTGGCGCCAACGGCATGCCGAGCTACGGATGGTGCTGGTGCGTGGCAACCATGATCGCCAGGCGGGCGACCCACCGGCTGAACTGGATATCGAGGTGGTGGAAGAACCGTGGGTGTTGGCGCCCTTTGCCTTGCAGCACGAGCCTGTCACCCACCCTCAGCACCCAGTGCTGGCCGGGCATGTTCACCCTGTGTTCGTCTTGCAGGGGCGAGCCAGGCAGCGACTGCGCCTGCCTTGCTTTCTGATCGATGACAAAGTCAGCCTGCTACCCGCCTTCGGTGAGTTCACCGGTGGCTGGCGCGTCCACCCCGATAGCACCAGCCGAGTGTTTCTGACCGGCGCTGAACGGGTATGGGCGCTATAGCAGCACCGGCTTAGGCGACCGGCGCGGGAGGCGGCTCATCGGGCAAGGTCGGTTCACCTGGCTCCATGGGCGGCGTTTCACCGGGTTGCGGTGGTTGCGGGGTATCGGGACCTGGCTGATGAGGCACGCCCCCCGCCTGCATCGGCAGCGGATGCGCCAGCAATGACCACGGCAACAACCCGATCTGATTGGGCTGCAAGCCAGCCAGCTTGGCACTGATTGCGGGATGGAGTTTCATTGGCGGCTCCTGACGGGCGCCGATACGCGTCATGCACATCGGCAGTTACCCGTTGGAGTACCAAACGCACGGGGAATTCCCCGCGCTCGTCGGCTCAGGTGCGTGGCAAGGTGACGCCGCGCTGGCCCTGGTACTTGCCGCCGCGGTCCTTGTACGACACTTCGCACTCTTCGTCGGATTCGAGGAAGAGCATCTGCGCCACACCTTCGTTGGCATAGATTTTTGCCGGCAAGGTGGTGGTGTTGGAAAATTCCAGGGTCACGTGGCCTTCCCACTCCGGCTCGAGCGGGGTGACGTTGACGATGATGCCGCAGCGCGCGTAAGTGCTTTTGCCCAGGCAGATGGTCAGCACGTTGCGTGGAATGCGGAAGTACTCCACAGTGCGGGCCAGGGCGAAGGAGTTTGGCGGGATGATGCAGACGTCGCTTTTGACGTCGACGAAGCTGCCGGCGTCGAAGTTTTTCGGGTCGACGGTGGCCGAATTGATGTTGGTGAACACCTTGAATTCGTCGGCGCAGCGCACGTCGTAGCCGTAGCTGGAGACGCCGAAGGAGATGACCCGGCTGTCGTGCTCGCCGCGCACCTGGCGCTCGACGAACGGTTCGATCATGCCGTGTTCCTGCGCCATGCGGCGAATCCACTTGTCCGATTTGATGCTCATGGCGGGGTGTCCTGAAGAGTTGCTAGGTGAAAATCGTGAGGCGCATCTTACCGGTCCCGGCGCTCGCTTCAAAGTTCCATCCTTCATTCTGGCTATAATCCCCGCCGGGCGGGGCCTACAGCCGCCGCCGATCTGAATTTCAGTAAAGCGGCTTCTGGCCATTGGCAGGTTGCAGAAAGTGGGGTAAGGTGACGCCACTGTGCTGCACGTGACACCGAGAATCTCTAGTTTGATGCACGATCTGATCGGCCCATCTCTGAATTTTCTGCTCTCTTTGCACTCAGTCCCGGGCAGGGTTTTTCCTGACCGTAATCAACTTTGTCCAAGGAGACAGAAACATGTCCAATCGCCAAAACGGTACCGTTAAGTGGTTCAACGATGAGAAAGGCTACGGCTTCATCACCCCTCAGTCGGGTGACGATCTCTTCGTACACTTCAAAGCCATCCAAGCTGACGGCTTCAAGACCCTGAAAGAAGGCCAGGCTGTTACCTTCGTCGCTACCCGCGGCCAGAAAGGTATGCAGGCTGAAGAAGTTCAGATCGCCTAAGTCGATCTAAGCTTACAAGCTTTCAAAAAACCCGCCTTCTGGCGGGTTTTTTTATGCCTGCTGCAATCGCACGCCCTGTAGAAGCGGCCTTGCCGGGCCGCTCCTGCAGTGACCGCTACAACGTCAAGGGTATTAATCCTCGCTGATGGTAATGTTCGGCATCGCCGGCGCCGCCGCTTCCTGCAGGACGATGCGCGCGCCCACCTGGCGAGCCAACTCCTGATAGACCATGGCGATCTGGCTTTCCGGCTCGGCAATCGCCGTCGGCTTGCCGCTGTCGGCCTGCTCACGGATCAGCATCGACAGCGGCAGCGAGGCCAGCAGATCGACGCCGTATTGGGCCGCCAGTTTTTCACCACCACCTTCGCCGAACAGGTGCTCGGCATGGCCACAGTTCGAACAGATGTGCACGGCCATGTTCTCCACCACACCCAGCACCGGGATGTTGACCTTGCGGAACATTTCCACGCCCTTCTTGGCGTCCAGCAGGGCCAGGTCTTGCGGGGTGGTGACGATCACCGAGCCGGCAACCGGCACTTTCTGCGCCAGGGTCAGCTGGATGTCACCGGTGCCAGGCGGCATGTCGATCACCAGGTAATCGAGGTCATCCCAGGCGGTCTGGGTCACCAGTTGCAGCAACGCACCGGACACCATCGGGCCACGCCATACCATCGGCGTGTTGTCGTCAGTGAGAAACGCCATGGACATGACTTCCACACCATGCGCCTTGATCGGCACAAACCACTTCTGCTCGCGAATCTGTGGCCGGGTGCCTTCAGCGATGCCGAACATCACGCCCTGGCTTGGGCCATAGATATCCGCGTCGAGAATACCTACCCGGGCGCCTTCCCGGGCCAGGGCCAGGGCCAGGTTGGCAGCAGTGGTCGACTTGCCGACGCCACCCTTGCCCGAAGCCACTGCGATGATGTTCTTGACGTTGGCCATGGCCGGCACCTGGGCCTGGGCCTTGTGCGCGGCGACCACGCAGTCGATCGACACCTGGGCGCTGCTGACGCCATCAAGGTTGCCGATTGCTGTCTGCAGTACCTGGGCCCAGCCGTTCTTGAACAACCCTGCGGCATACCCCAGTTGC
>NZ_JANIAG010000098.1:0-20600 GCF_028682155.1 Pseudomonas sp. 39004 | reverse complement strand
GACTGTTGCCAGCACCAAGAATTACAACATCAACTCTTCGAAATTCGTGAAGGGTGCGCGTGTAACCGGGGAAGACAACTACCCGGTCATCATTTTTCCGCTGGGCATCCCTAACATGAAGACAGCGATGGATAACGCTATCCAGAAGGATAAGTGCGCCGTGGGCCTTTCGGATGTGGTGATGAGCCAACTCAATCACTCTTTCCTGGTGGGTTCAATCGGTTACCGGGTGGAAGGTGATCTGATTATTGACACTACCCGCACTGGCTGTGAGGCCCGCACCTAAGGTTGCCCGGTTTAAGCTGCCAGCGCCTTTTCAGTGCAAGCCCGCCGAGGTGGCGGGCTTGCAGAGATGGCAGTTTAAATGCTCATGCGTTCAATCTTCGACGTGTTGCCCAACAGATCGAGCGGATTGCCCCAGGGCCGCGATAGGCTGGGGGACTTGACCGGATTCTACTACGGAGCGGCCAATGATCTCAGATCCGACCATGCTGATGTGGCCGCTGTCAAAGTAGAGAAGCGTGTCTTTGTCGTAAGCCGAGCACGTTCCGTTTTTGCAGATTTGCGGCCGAACATCGAACGTGGTTACGTTGGCGTACTGGCTTGCGAGTTCCTTGAGGTAGAGGTTGACTTCGCTTTCGCCTTGATCGGGAGTCATCGCGGTTGCTGGACAGTTCATTCCTGGGATGCGAATGGCTTTTGCCGTACACATGCGGTCCAGGCCTACGAATACGGGGACATTCAGGGCAATGATCACCTGATTGTGGTTGCCGGCCAGTTCAGCGATGGTATCGGCGAACTTCTCCTTCCCGCCTTTCACGGCATAGGCTGCCCATGATGCTCCGAGGATTACGGTTCTATAGTTCTTGGACTCGGCGAACGCTCGCTCATTGAAATCATTGCAGGACTTGGCGCGATCCGGACCAAGAAGGCCTTTCGTATCCCGCACCGGAGGGCACGACGAATGAGAGATATTTCGGATGGAGAAGTGCGCGTTTTCTCCTACAGCCTTCAGATACCCAACGTAATGCGCTGCGTTTGAGTCGCCCCAAAGCAGTGTTTGCGCAGGCACTGTCTTATCACCATTGACGCACTGATCCTCGGTCCATTTTTTCGGATCGTACTGCATCATCTGGCAGTTGAATGGGAACCGGCTCGCAGGTTTCGTGTTGTAGTCGTGTAAAGAGATTTCTCTCTTGTATGCGGCGCCTGCAGCGGTTGGCCAATAACCATTGTTCTTCACCAAGACGTATCCCAGTACCATCACACCCGCGCTGGTCGCAATGATCGGCCCAGCCTTGGTGATCAGCCACATTGGAGTGCGAGCCCTGAAAGGCGTCTCTATCAGGTGATACGAGATGAGGGTGAGTAGGCACATCAGCAGTGCGCAGGCGATGCCACCTGACAGCGTCGGCTCACCGTATGCGTAACGGTAGAACGCCAGAACAGGCCAGTGCCAGAGGTAAAGCGAGAATGAACGCAGCCCCACATAACGGGCGACTGGGTTCCCAAAAATTCTGGATAGAAGGTTTCTTTGGTTAGTGCCTGAAAGGATCAGCAGTGCCGCGCCCAGGGACGGAATAATCGACCGAACGCCAGGGAAACCATTCTTCTCGTCAAGATAGAGAATCGATCCGGCAACCATGGCCAGGCCCACTGCACCTGCCACGTTGGCAGCGGAGGCAGGGATGCGTCGCGAGTCCTGCCACAGGAACAGAAGAGCACCGACCAGAAGTTCGCCTGCCCTGGAAGGCAGCATGTAATAAGCGAACGAGGGGTCGCGAGCCAGGAAGTACTCACTCACCGCGAAGGAACCGATAGCGAGAATGACGCCCGTTGCCACCAGCAGGCGCTTACCTCCGACCTTCATGGCGATGATCATCAACGCCGGCCATATCAGATAGAACTGCTCTTCAACGCCGAGCGACCACATATGCAGCAGTGGCACGGTGTCGGACGAAGCGGCGAAGTAACCCGTGTCCAAGAAGAGCCAATAGTAGATGTTAGCTGCAGAAAGGGTAGCGCCGATCGCCGACTCCGAAAGAGACTTGACGTCGGCAGGCAAGAGTAAGAACGAGCCAGCGATTAATGTGACGATTGTTACAAACGCAGCTGCAGGTAGGATCCGACGAACACGGCGACCGTAAAAATCAGCGAAAGAGAAGTTGGGCCCTTTTCCGTAGATGATCCCTGTGATCAGGAAGCCGGAAATGACGAAAAAAACGTCAACGCCGACGAAGCCGCCAGGGAGCCATTGCTTGTTGAAATGGAAAATTGTGACAGCCAAAACGGCCAGAGCCCTGAGCCCGTCTATGTCCGGTCGATAGGCCAAGTGTTTGCCTTGCATTTCTGAATTCCCTGTCATGGGGGCTGAATAAACGGCGGATGATACCTTTTTGCCTGCATTCGCGGGCAATTTTGTGCTTGGTGAAATCGGCGACGGATGTGCCCTGTCTATCTCCATAAATCGCGAGGCGAGGCGACATTTCCTGCAATCGGCAAGTCGTTTTCCAGCATCGTGTCGAATGGCTAGACAGTATGGCGGATGAGTTAATCAATCGGTGTTGCCGTCATCGCTTCCTTCGACGCAGCCATTCATCTGCAACGTCGCCCAGTGTTACGGGCTCGCCGCTCTTGATCCAGGCCATGAAGGTGCGATCGAACTTGAAGCCATCGCCGCACTCGCCGACCATGAACTGCCGGACCTTCTGCGTGTTGCGGTAGTTCTTGTCCAGCGGGGTTGCACGGGTGATCGGCCCTGCGTGCCAGTCAAAACTCATTCCCTGCTCCTTGGGTGGCGAAGTCGCCCGTAGCCTAGCACTGCTCGTGCTGCAGAACACTGACGGTATAAGCACCCTCTGAAATTTTTAAGTAGCGCTTATGTTGCCGGAGGAGGAGTATCGATGGCTTCCCGGCGCAATGTCGGAGGGGGTCACCTCAATGGATCGCAAGCCCAGCAATCAGGAAGTCGCAGTGGCGATCGGCATAAGCGAAGCGGAAGTTCTACGATACCGAAGCGATACGTTGTTGCTCGGCGACGGCTCATGGCTGATCCACTTCACCTTCGTGATGCCCAAAGAGCTTCGGTTCGGCTTGACCGGGAGCTTTTCCCACATCTTGAAAGCGCCGCCGCCTTCCGGTGACCGGCGGATGGAGGCTCTTTAACTGCCGGCACCTGGGGGCGGGCAGGGGAATTCACCCCGTCAGTGACAGATGCGGCGTATAGTGACAAACGAGTTGCTGCATTCCAGTGACTTCCCTATCGAGGTTCAGTCATGAATGCCTCCCATCAGTCCCCCACGCACAAAGCCCACCAGCGGCTCGACGAGCAGATCAAAGCGTTCCTCTCAAAAGGCGGATCCATCCAGGAGGTGGCTTCCGGTATTGGCGCTTCCGATCGTGTCGGCCCCAGGCAGCCTTCGGCCAGGTGGTCCAATTCGAAGGGCTAGGCCTTGCGTTTGAGACGTTAAAGGAAAACCGGCCAGTGGCCGGTTTTTTTGTGGGCTTTCAGCTGTCTGCTGATGGACGTGTGGGGAAATGCTGAGGATACAGCGCCCTGTCCACCTCCAGCTTCTCAGCGTCGCCAATACGCTTGCGCACTTCGGCGTAGAACTGCTGGCTCTGATTTTGGAACCTGATGAAGTCGCGGTCGCACTCCGCCTGCGCGGCCATCAGCTCCAGGCCGGCAAGCCCCTGGGTGGACTTGCGCGACAGGACATAGGCCTGCCAAGCGTTTTCAACCTTCAGCAGCCCTCTAGCGAACGCTTTTGTCTCGATTGTCGCCATTGGAACACCCTCTTTGAGCCAAATAGGCTCGTCGGTGTGGATCGCCAGAGCGACGATGGGCAAGCGTGTGGGAGCGCCGATTACCAAGGCATCGGATAGCTGAGCTTAGCGTGTTTTCTGGGTGACGCCGCTTAGTGGTTGGCGCGAGGGAAGGGCTAGATCCAACATGGGGTCAGGCAATTTTCAAGCGACAAAAGAAAAGCCCGCCGACAATCGGCGGGCTAAAGAACGTACGGAGCAAGGCCAGTGTGCCAAGCAGGTTGTCGATAATATGTGAAGAGGGTGTCATACGGCTGTCGTTTGCTGCGGGTATTCAAGCCAGGTGCTTCCCTGCCATTAACAAACCCCCCGCGCAAAAAAAACCCGCCATTGAATGGCGGGTAAGGAACGCTTGAAGGGAGAGC
Organism: Pseudomonas sp. 39004; assembly: GCF_028682155.1. Classification (NCBI taxonomy): domain Bacteria; kingdom Pseudomonadati; phylum Pseudomonadota; class Gammaproteobacteria; order Pseudomonadales; family Pseudomonadaceae; genus Pseudomonas; species Pseudomonas sp. 39004. Next base: position 16,410 of record NZ_JANIAG010000098.1, on the reverse strand, counting down.
CTGCAGACTGCCCGCGCCCGGTTAACCCAGCATTAAGCGGCCATCCATTGACCTTGCCCACTGTTCAGCCTATATAGGCCTCCCGCCAATCCAGGAGCCAGCATGCGCGACGAAGACGACCTGCACGAACCCGAGCATGACCACCTGCTCGACCACGAATTCCTCTACGACGACATCGAGCACGAGGCTGACGCCCAGGGCGTGCTAGACGAAGTAGAAGAAGATGAGGAAACGCTGGATGACCTCGATGACGAGGACCGTGACCACCCAGCCTGGTACGACGACTGCGAAGACGATTGAGTCAACGGCGGTCCAGCGAGAAACGCCCGGGGCCGCTCACTGCCAGCAACAGCAAGCCGCCAATGATGCTCAGGTTTTTCAAGAACTGAGTCATGTTGGCGCTGCGTTCGGGGTCGACCATGTTCCAGAATGGATGGCCGATCAGCGCGGTGCCCAGCACGAAGAGTGCGAACAGAAAGGCCAGTGGGCGGGTATAGAACCCCAGAATCAGCACGATGGCGACAAAGAACTCCATCACCACCGCAACTGCTGCGGCAAGCATTGGGGCAGGTGCGCCTAGTGAGGTCATGTAGCTGACCGTACCTTCAAAACCGGTCAGTTTGGCCCAGCCGGATACAACAAACAGAATCATCAACAGTATGCGGGCAATCAGGATGATGACGTCGCGTTGACCATCGAACAGGGAGTAGCGCATGGCGGCGTTCCAGTGGACGGGGACAAACTCCACTCTAGCAGTTGCGCCGGGAATTTCCGCAGGACGAAAAAAGGCGCCACAAGGGCGCCTTTTCGAAGGAATTTGGTGCGAGTGGCGGGACTCGAACCCGCAAGGCTCACGCCGACAGATTTTAAGTCTGCTGTGTATACCAATTCCACCACACTCGCACTTGAATGGGTCTGAGCGACCGGCATGCTTCTAAGTCAATGCTTTTAAGTAGAAGTGCCTTACATTCAAGCGCGCTTTATAACCCATTGTTATAGTTGAGTCAACCGCAGCACCTATGATCAAGGGTGTGAAGGGGTGCTCGAATGGGTGATTGACACCTTGCTGTCATTACGCCAGTGTTGCCCCCTCATTTGGATCCAATGGTTGTGAATCGATGACTCGGGCCAGTTCGTCCGATGCTAGTGGTCGTGTGGTGCGCCCGCGGTTTATATGGCGTCTGTTGTTCGCCCTGGTGACACTGCTGGGGGCGTTTCTCTATGTGAGCCTCATCAGCCTCGGCGGTTATTTGCTGATGCTAGGGTTCGACGCCGAGCACCCGCAACCCCAACGCATGATGGCTTTGGCGGGCGGCGGCGGCATTCTGCTGGTGGGCCTGTGGCTGCTCAAGGTGGCGCTGCCGCGGCGAGTGAGCCCTGTACTGGTCGACCGTGACCGCTGACAATCAGTTGCCACAGGGCGAACGCAGGGTGACACTGCTGGTTAGGCCTATTTTCTCCCTCCCGCTGTGCCTGTGGAGTTTGCATGGTTTCAGCTGATTGCCTCGATCACCCCGTCATGCCCGCTCACCGCTATGAACAGCTGGTTCAGTCGGTGGTGGACTACGCCATCTACATGCTCGACCCGGATGGGCGCGTGGTTTCCTGGAACGCTGGCGCCGAACGGATCAAGGGCTACCGCGCCGATGAAGTGGTCGGTCGGCATTTCTCGTTGTTCTTCACCCCTCAGGATTGTGCCGAAGGGCGCCCCGAACGCCTGCTGCGTCAAGCGCTGGAACAGGGGGTGGCGCAGGATGAGGGCTGGCGCGTGCGCAAGGACGGCTCGCAATTCTGGGCGCTGGCCGCGCTGGACGTGATCCGTGACGATCTTGGGCAGATCGTCGGCCTGGCCAAGGTTACCCGGGATATCACTGACCGGCGCGATTCTGCGCTGCAGCTCGATGCTGTGCGTGCCCAGCTGTTCCAGGCGCAGAAGCTCGAAGCCCTTGGTCAACTGACCGGTGGGCTGGCGCATGATTTCAACAACATGCTGACCATTATCCTGAGTTCGGCACGGCTGGCCATGAACGCTCAGGATCCGGCGCGTATCCAGCGAATGCTGCAACACATTGTCGACGCCGGGCAACGGGGTACCGAACTGACCCAGCAACTGCTCAGTTTTGCCCGCCACCGCAAACTCGCTGTCACTCGCATTGCGCCCCTGGAGTTGATCACCGCTACCCGTGGGCTGCTGGAGCATTCGCTGCCCAGCGACATTGATCTGGAGCATCACCTGTCACCGAACCTGCCATCGATAGAAGTGGATGCGGGGCAGTTGCAGATGGTGCTGCTGAACCTATTGTTCAATGCCCGCGATGCCATCGAGGGCAGTGGCCATATCCGTATGGCGGCCAAGGTTGTAGAGCTAGCCGGTGAATTGGAGGGGTTGCATGGCAGCTTCGTGTGCTTCGAGGTGCAGGACAGCGGAAGCGGGATCGCCCCTGACGTGCTGCCACGCATTTTCGAGCCGTTCTTCACCACCAAGGCATTCGGCAAGGGCACCGGCCTGGGGCTCAGCCAGGTCTATGGCTTCGCCAAGCAGAGCAATGGCGCCATCAGCGTCGACAGCGTGCTCGGCAAGGGCACCTGCATGCGTCTTTATTTACCCACGTCTGACCCACAAGCAGATCGCCAACTCGACAGGTAGAAACCATGGCACAGGCACTCAAGCGGCTGGTGACGGGGATCGAGGGGCTCGATGCGCTGCTCAGGGGTGGGCTGGTGGCGGGGGCGTCCTACGTCATTCAAGGCCCACCTGGCGCGGGTAAAACCATCCTGGCGAATCAGTTGGCCTGTTACCACGTGCAGGCGGGTGGAAGGGTGCTGGTGGCGACGCTGCTCAGTGAATCTCACGAGCGGCTGTTCCAGTACCTGGGCACCCTTGATTTTTTCGACCCGAGCCTGGTCGGCGACCAGATCCAGTTCGTCAGTGCCTTCGACGCCCTCGAGCAGGAAGGGCTCGATGCCGTGGTCAAGTTGCTGCGCCAGGAGATCGGCCGCCAGCAGGCCAGCCTGCTAATCGTGGACGGGGTGCTCAATGCCCGCGTGCGTGCGCAGACGCACCTGGACACGAAAAAATTCGTCTCGGAACTGCAAGGCCACGCAGCCTTTGCCGGCTGCACCGTGTTGCTGTTGACCAGTGCACGGCTGGACGAAGGCAGCCCGGAACACACGATGGTCGATGGGGTGATCGAGCTGGGCGAGCAACTGGTCGGCAGCCGTGCCGTACGCCACATTCAGTTGCGCAAGACGCGTGGCAGCGCAGCCTTGTCGGGCCGCCACGAATGCCAGATCGATGAAGCGGGCATGCATGTGTTTCCGCGGCTGGAGTCGCTGCTCGGTCACCCCAGCCAGACAGGCAACGCCACGCTGAGCCGTGTCACTTCTGGCATCATGAGCCTGGATGAAATGTGCGGTGGCGGGCTGGCCGCAGGCTCGGCCAGCCTGTTGATGGGGCCGTCCGGTATCGGCAAGACATCCCTGGGCCTGGCATTTCTGGGCGCGTGTACCGCGCAGGCGCCAGGGGTGCACTTCGGCTTCTACGAAACGCCCCAACGCTTGCGCCTCAAAGCGGCGTCGCTAGGCTACGATTTTGCCGCACTTGAGCGTGAAGGTGCCCTGCAGTTGTGCTGGCAGCCCACCACGGAGGGTTTACTGGACCAGGTTGGCGCGCGCTTGCTCGAACGTGTCGAGGCGCAAGGCAGCAAGCGTGTGGTGATCGACAGCCTGGGTGCCTTCAGCCGCCTGGCGATCGACCCGGCGCGGCTCAACGCGTTTTTCCGCGCCTTGACTGCTGAGCTGCGAGCACGTGAAGTCAGTGTGCTGTTGACCTGGGAAATGCGTGACATCTTCGGGTCGGAAATCACTGCGCCAGCAGCGGACCTTTCGAGCATCGTCGACAACCTGATGTTGATGCGCTTCGTCGAGCAGCAGTCGCAGCTGCGGCGCATGCTGTCGATCCTCAAGGTGCGTGACAGCCACCATGACCCTGCGTTGCACGAGCTGCTGCTCGGCCCCCAGGGCATCACCTTGCGCAAGGCCTTCGAGGGCGCCAGCGGCGTGCTCTCCGGGACCCCTGTGCCGCAAGGGAGCGGGTGACGGGCCCTCTGATGAACACCATTCTGATCGTCGATGACGAATACCTGATCGCCGACATCCTCGGCTTCGCCCTGGAGGATGAAGGTTATCTGGTGGAGAAGGCGAGCAATGGCCTCAAGGCCCTGGAAGCGCTCAAGGAAAAACGCGTCGAGCTGGTGATCACCGACTACATGATGCCCCTGCTCAATGGCGAAGAGCTGGTGCGCTCGATGCGCGATGAGCTGCACCTGAGCGACCTGCCGGTCATCTTGATGAGCGGTGGCCAGGTTAGCCAGGCCAGCCACGGGTGCCCGGAACTGTTCGCCGCGGTATTCGACAAACCCTTCGATATGGACAGGATGATCGCCAAGGTGCGCGAACTGCTGGGCACCTGAGGCACAGTCGATCAAGCGCGTCCGTGCGGCTTGAGGCGGGGCCGCTCAGTGCGAGTCGTCGTGTTTTTCCGGGGCCGGGTTGCCAGCCTGGATACGCTTGAAGATCTCTTCGCGGTGCACCTGGACATCTTTCGGTGCGTCGATACCAATCCTCACCTGCATCCCTTTGACGCCCAGAATGGTGACTTTGATGTCATCGTTGATGACGATGCTTTCGCCAACCTTACGGGTGAGTATCAGCATGTAGTTCTCCTTGGTAATGTTGAAATCCGTCGGGCTATTTGCCGCGGCGGTGGGAGCCAGTCCCTCTTCCTTCTCATTAAAGACGCTTTCGGCGGATAGGAATTCCCCGACAGACAAATTCTGTTGCGTGTCTTCAGTTGCAGGCGCCGATAGTTACCGCAAGCGGATTGTCGGCGAAGGTGCTCGGTGGCAAGAATAGGGGGGTTCAGCCCGTATGGGAAATTTCTCTGCATCATGGCCTAAATAGACAGTGTCAATGATCGTACTGTTCCTCTAGTGCCTGAAGAAATAACAGCAACGCGACTTCCTCCGGGTCCAGGCCCTTGCGGTTACGCTTGCGCGGCAAACTGGCCAGCCGCCCGAGGGCAAAGTGTTCCAGCACCGCCGGGTGGATGTAGCAGCGTCGGCACACGGCCGGGGTATTTCCCAGGCGTGTGGCGACCTGTTTGACGATGGCCGCGACCTGGCGCTTCGCTTCGCTTTCCGGCTCCCATGCCAGCGGCCTGAGCAGGTCCAGCGCCAGGCTGCTGCCGGCCCAGGTGCGGTAGTCCTTGGCGGTGAAGTCGGCGCCAGTGAGTTCCTGCAAAAACTGGTTGATCTCGCTGGAGCCGACGCTGCGGCGTTGGCCGTCTTCGTCCAGGTACTGGAACAGCGCCTGGCCCGGCAGCTCCATGCAACGCTTGAGCAGGTTTGCCAGGCGCCGGTCATGCAAGGTGACGTCGTGCTCGACGCCGCGCTTGCCGCGGAACTGGAAGCGGATGGTGCCGCCTTGCACCTTGACGTGGCGGTTGCGCAGTGTGGTCAGCCCGTATGACTGGTTGTCGCGCAGGTAACGCTGGTTGCCGATGCGGATCAGGGTGTGGTCCAGCAGGCTCACCACCAGTGCCATGACCTTTTCCCGGTCCAGGCCCGGGCGGGCCAGGTGCGTTTCCAGTTGCAGGCGCAGTTTCGGCAGTGCCTGAGCAAAGGCCAGCATGCGCCCGTATTTGTGCTGGTCACGCAGTTCGCGCCATTGCTCATGGTAGCGGTACTGCTTGCGGCCACGGGCGTCGCGGCCAGTGGCTTGCAGGTGACCCTGCGGGTCGGCGCAGATCCACACTTCGCTGTACGCCGGCGGAATCACCAGCGCGGCGATGCGCGCGAGGGTGTCGGCGTCGCGCACCCGTTGCCCCTCGGCGTCAAAGTAGATGAAGCGGTCGCGCCAGCGCCGCCGGCTCAGGCCCGGTTGGCTGTCGTCAACGTAATGCAAGGTGCGGGGCAGGGGGCAGTCGAGCATTGGCGGCAGGCCTCGATCAGGTCACTGATCAATGGACAACGGCCGCGTGGTGGTTGCTCAGCCCAACAATGCCACCGACTTGATCTGGGCAAACAGTGCCTGGCCCGGGTGCAGGCCCAACTGGTCTGCCGAATAGCGAGTGATACGCGCCAGCAAGGCATTGCCGCCGGCATCCAGGCTGACCAGGACATGGGCCGGGTTGTCTGCCGGGCGGCTTTCACGCACCCGCACCGGCAACCGATTGAGGATGCTCGAGGCGCTGTCTGCGGCCAGGGCCAGGCTTACATCGCGGGCCTGAACCTTGACCCGCAGGGTACTGCCCATGACATGCGCAGGGTGGGCGATGCGCAAGAGTGGCGCGCTACTGCCGGGCAGGCGTAGGTCGAGCAGATCGTAATGAGGGTCATGACCGACCACCAGGCCTTCGAACACCACCCCGGCGTCCTCGCCCTGGGCCAATGAAAGGTCGAGGCGCGCCAGCGTTTCGCCGATCGGGCCGCTGGCCACGGCCTGGCCTTGCTCCAGCAACACCAGGTGGTCTGCCAGCCGCGCCACTTCGTCCTGGGCGTGGCTGACATACACCAGCGGGATGTCCAGTTCGTCATGCAGGCGCTCCAGGTACGGCAGAATCTCGCGCTTGCGCGGCCCGTCGAGGGCCGCCAGTGGCTCGTCCATCAGCAACAGCCGTGGGCTGCTGAGCAGCGCACGGGCAATGCCGACGCGCTGGGCCTCGCCGCCGGACAAGGTGGCCGGCCGGCGTGCCAGCAGGTGGCCGATGCCCAACAGTTGGCAGGCCTGATCGAGGCTGACCTTGCGCTTGCCCGGCGCAATTCGCCGCCAGCCGAACTCCAGGTTGCCGCGTACCGAGAGGTGCGGGAACAGGCTGGCTTCCTGGAATACGTAGCCCACCGGTCGCAGATGCGGCGCCTGGAAATAGCCGCGCGCGCTGTCTTCCCAGACCTCGCCGTTGACCTCGATATACGCGCTGGCAGCCCGCTCCAGCCCCGCCAGGCAACGCAGGCACGACGTCTTGCCCGAGCCGGAATGGCCGAACAGCGCGCTGATACCGCGCCCTGGCAGCAGCAGGTCGACATCCAGGGTAAAGTCGTCGCGCGCCAACGCCAGGCGCGCCACAATCGATCCAGTCATTTCAGCTCCAGCCAGCCTTGCCGCGGCGCCCAGCGTATAGCAATAGCAGCACCAGGAACGAGAACACCAGCATGGCACCGGCCAGCCAGTGGGCTTGCGAATATTCCATGGCCTCGACGTGATCGAAGATCTGCACCGAGACCACGCGGGTCTTGTCGGGGATGTTGCCGCCAATCATCAGCACCACGCCAAACTCGCCCACGGTATGGGCGAAACCCAGGATGCTCGCGGTGACGAAGCCGGGGCGGGCCAGCGGCAATACCACATGAACGAAGGTGTCCCAGGGGCTGGCACGCAGGGTGGCTGCAACTTCCAGTGGCCGTTGGCCGATAGCGCCAAAGGCATTTTGCAGCGGCTGCACAACAAACGGCATGGAGTAGATCACCGAGCCGATCACCAACCCCGTGAAGCTGAACACCACGCTACCCAGGCCTAGCGCCTGGGTAGCCTGGCCGAGCCAACCGTGCGGGCCGAGGGCGATCAGCAGGTAAAAGCCGATCACCGTCGGTGGCAGCACCAGCGGCAACGCCACCACGGCGCCCACCGGCCCGCGTAACCACGAACGCGTGCGCGCCAGCCACCAGGCGATGGGCGTACCGAGGACCAGCAGAATCAGGGTGGTCAAGCTGGCCAGTTTGATGGTCAGCCAGATTGCCCCCAGGTCACTGGCGTCCAGTGGCATCAGATTTCATAACCGTAGGACTTGATCACCGCTGCGGCTTTCGGGCCCTTCAGGTACTCGACCAGCGCCTTGGCGGCGGCATTGTCTTTGCCCTTGTTGAGGATCACGGCGTCCTGGCGGATGGGGTCGTGCAGCGCGGACGGCACCATCCAGGCCGAGCCGCTGGTTACCTTGCCGTCCTTGTAGATCTGCGACAGGGCAACGAAGCCCAGCTCGGCATTGCCGGTGGATACGAACTGGAAGGCCTGGGTGATGTTCTGGCCTTCGACGATCTTGCCCTTGGTGGCCTCGGTCAGGTTCAGTTTGTCCAGCACCTGCGTCGCGGCCAGGCCGTAAGGGGCGGCTTTAGGGTTGGCGATGGACAGGTGCTTGTAGGCGTTCTTTTTCAGCACTTCACCCTTAGCGTCCACGTAACCTTCCTTCGCCGACCACAGGGCCAGGGTGCCGATGGCGTAGGTGAAACGCGAACCGGGTACGATTTCGTTTTCTTGCTCGAGCTTGGCTGGGGTGCTGTCATCGGCGGCGAGGAACACTTCGAACGGCGCACCGTTCTTGATCTGTGCGTAGAACTGCCCGGTGGCACCGTAGGCTGCGACCAGCTTGTGGCCGGTGTCTTTCTCGAAGTCCTTGGCGATGGCCTGGATCGGTGCTGTGAAGTTGGCTGCGACCGCGACCTGGACCTCGTCGGCCAAGGCAGTGTTGAGGCAGATCAGGCTGGCCAGTGCAGTGGCGGCCAGGTGCAGTGGGCGGATACGCATGAAGACAGCTCCTTGGGGTTATCGTTATAGCGTGAACTATATAGCGATAGGCCATTGGCCGGGAAGAGGCCTAGAGGTAACTGTGTTGCAGGCGTTCACCCACCGTGTTCAGCGCCCGACCTGTTGCAGGGCCTTGTCGGCGATATCCCGGGTCAGCTCACCTGCCGGCAGGTGCCGTCCCAGGCGCAGGGCCTGGCCCGACCAGAGGTTGCTGAAGTCGCTGTTGCCCTGAGGGTCGGTGATTGCGCGCAGTGGCATCAGCGCACCACCCGCCAGCGGAAAGCGCGGTGCCAGCTCGCTCATCGGCCCCAGCTCGCGCATGACGCGGTTGATGATGCCCCGCGCCGGGCGGCCGGTGAACAGGTTGGTCAGTGCGGTTTCGCTGGCCGGCGCGGTGTCCAGAGCGTGGCGGTGAGCGGCAGAAACCTTGGCCTCAGGGCAGAACAGGTAGGCCGTGCCGATCTGCACGGCCGACGCGCCGAGGGCCAGGGCCGCGACCAGGCCGCGGTGGTCGCCGATGCCGCCGGCTGCAATCACCGGCACCTTGACCGCATCGGCAATCTGCGGCACCAGGGCGAACGTGCCAATCTGGCTGGTGATGTCTTCGCTGAGGAACATGCCGCGATGGCCGCCGGCTTCATAGCCCATGGCGATGATCGCGTCGCAGCCGTGGCGTTCCAGCCACACCGCTTCTGCCACCGTGGTGGCGCTGGACAGCACCTTGGCGCCGGTTGCCTTGACCCTCTGCAGCAGCTGCGGCGCGGGCAGGCCGAAATGGAAACTCACCACTTCAGGGCGCAGTCGCTCGACCAGTTGGCAGCTTTGCTCATCGAAAGGCGCACGGTTGGAGACCGGGGTGGGGGCCTGGAAGTCGGCACCCACTTCGCTGTAGTAAGGCTTCAGGGCCTGCTTCCAGCGCGCATCGCGCTCGGCATCGGGCAGCGGTGGCTGGTGGCAGAAGAAGTTCAGGTTCAGCGGGCGCCCAGGGCAGGCGGCGCGAAATGCCGCGATCTCTTCAGCGATCTGCGCGGCGGTGAGCATGGCGCAGGGCAGCGCACCGAGGCCGCCCGCAGCGCCCACGGCAATGGCCATGGCCGAGCCGGTCGCACCGGCCATCGGCGCCTGGAGAATGGGCAGCTCGACGCCCAGCAGATCGAGGATGCGACGGTCAGGCCACTGGCTCATGCGATTCTCCTTGCGGGCAGCGTGATCGGTACGGCAGTGCACGTAGGGCGTTTACAGGGCCTTGCTGACCTGGATGTCGCTGATCTTCACGGCATCGTCGCCGTGGATCTTTTGCAGCGCTTGCAGGGCCTGCTCCACGGAAGCCTCGGGCATGAACGCGAATTCGAAGCGGCGCTCGCCGTCGAGTTTGTATTTGATGACGTACTTGATGGGCTGGGTCATGGCGGTCTTATCTGAGTTTCGACGACGAGCGACGGATGATCTTGATCTTGTGGGTCAAGGTCGGTTTGCGCGTTACCGAGATCGGGCGAGTGGTCACGGTATCGAGGGTGATGTTCCAGAAACCGGTACTTGGCACGGTGATCTTTGCCGGGAACTGGTCAAAGGCACCCCCATGGTAGGTGTGCCGACCGCCATTTTTGAAACTGCGGAAGTTGGCGTCGTTCATCAGGCGGATGTTGCAGCGCTGGGAGCACTCGATGACGACGATATCGTCTTCGTTCAGGTGCTCGCGCTGGTGTACGAATTTCATGTGATGCTCCGCAAGGTTTGGATCTGCAAAGGCGAAAGATACCACGATGTAGCGTTACACTGCCGCGCCTGTTGGCCAGGCGTAGATAAATCTGCCAAAGCAGGGAGCAAAATAGCCCGGCGGTGGTCGAACGGGATTCTTGAAAGGCAGAGGTGCTGCAAATGAAATGGATGGTAGCGGCGTTGTCCCTGACGCTGGGTGGCTGTGTCAGCGTTTCGGAGCTTGAACAATCGCGCGAAACAATGGATGTGATCTCTGGCAAGACGCCGCGTGAATACGCAGATTGCATCAAGCAGAAGCTGGCCGATACCCGTGATCCGTTGGTCGAGGAGCCGCGAGGCGATGGCCTGCGCCTGATCGTGCCGCAGAAGCTGACGTCCGGGGCCGGGCCTGCGGCGCTGGTCGATATCGACAAGCGTGGCAGCGGCAGCAGCATCAAACTGCGTGAGCGGTTGAACAACTTCCCGCTGCGCCTGGGCGACGTGCGCACGGCGACGACGCAGTGCATTTCTGGCCATTGATCTGGCGCAATTGATTCGCGGTTAAAAAGCCAATAACCCTCGCTTGGCGAGTCTGGCGTTGTTGCGATTTGCCTTACGGGACTAGTATCCATTTGCTTATGTTTTTTAAGCCTAAGCTTATAACAAAAGAAATGGAGATTCGTGATGACACCGTTGAGTCGAGTCGTGATCGGCAGCCTGCTGATCCTGGCCTGGCCCACGGCGCATGCCGCCGATGGCCAGAAAATCTTCACCCAGGGCGGGGCGAACCCCGCCGCCATGGCCTGCCTAGGTTGCCATGGGCCAGACGGCAAGGGCATTGCCGCCGCTGGGTTCCCCCGTTTGGCCGGGTTACCCGCCGGCTACCTGAGCAAACAGTTGCACGACTGGCGTGATGGCACCCGCAAGCAGCCGGTCATGGAACCGCTCGCGAAAGCCTTGAGCGACGATGAGATCAAAGCAGTCAGCGCCTACCTGGCCAGCCTCCCGGCCGAGCCTGCGGTTGACCTGCGCCGCCAGCAGATTGCCGATGACCCCACCACGCGCATGGCCCTGTACGGTGATTGGGGGCGACAGATACCCGGTTGTGTGCAATGCCACGGCCCTGGTGGCAGTGGTGTAGGTGAGCATTTTCCGCCCTTGGCAGGCCAGCCTGCGGCTTACCTGATGGCGCAGCTCAATGCCTGGCGCGACGGCAGCCGCAGCAATGACCCCAACCAACTGATGGTCGGCGTGGCCAAGGCCATGACCGATGACGAGGTCAAGGCCATTGCCGAGTTCTTCGCCCGCCCCGCCAGCCAGGAGGTCACGCCATGAAGCCCTTGATTCCCGCCGCGCTGCTGTTGGCCATGGGCAGTGCCCAGGCGGCCACGATCGCCATGGAAGACCAGTCGCAGTTGAAGGTGCCAGGCGTGCAGGCCGCGCCGCAGTTCGTGCCGCCCGCCGAAAGCGAGTTGCCGGACAATGCCTTTGGCAAGATGGTCCGCGAGGGCCATGCCTTGTTTGTCGATACCCGACGCAAGATGCCGGAAGCCGTGGGTAACGGTTTGAACTGCAGCAACTGCCACCTCGACCAGGGGCGGCTGGCACACTCCGCGCCGATGTGGGGCGCGTACCCGATGTACCCGGCCTATCGCAAGAAAAACGACAAGGTCAACACCTATGCCGAGCGCATCCAGGGGTGTTTCCAGTTCAGCATGAACGGCAAGCCACCGGCGGCAGACAGCCCGCAGATGACGGCGCTGTCGGTGTATGCCTACTGGTTGTCGACCAAGGCACCCACAGGCGTCGAGATCGCGGGTCGCGGCTACCCGGACGTGGCGCAACCCCAGGGTGGCTACGACTTCAAGCGCGGACAGCAGGTTTACCGTGAGCAATGTGCGATATGCCATGGTGACAACGGCGAAGGGCAGAAGGTGGCCGGTGAGTATGTGATGCCGCCGCTGTGGGGCAAGGACTCCTACAACTGGGGGGCCGGTATGCACCGGATCAACACGGCAGCGTCCTTCATCAAGTACAACATGCCACTGGGTAAACCGGGCAGCTTGAGCGATCAACAGGCCTGGGATGTGGCGGCGTGGATCAACCGCCACGAACGGCCGCAGGACCCGCGCTTGGTGGAGGGGTCTGTGGAGAAGACGCGGCTGAAGTTTCATGCCAATGACGGGGTGAACCTGTATGGCCAGCAAGTCGAGGGGGTGTTGATCGGGCAGGGAACGGGTAGCTGACGGGTTTGCTGCGCCGGCCGCGTTCTTTTGTCATCTGCCCGTCACCGCCCTGCAACCACCTTCGGGTTGGAATGACCGCCATCATCCTCAAGGAGCGCGGCCATGGAACTCTGTGTGATCGGGGCGGGGTATGTCGGCTTGGTAACGGCGGCCTGTTTTGCCGAAATGGGCAACCGGGTGACCTGCCTGGAGCGTGATCCGCAGCGCTTGATGCAGTTGCGCCAGGGCCAGAGCCCGATCCACGAGCCAGGCCTGCCGGCGCTCTTGCACAGCGGCATGCAGGCGGGCCGCCTGCTGTTCAGCGATGACTGGCAGCAGGCGCTGGCCAGTGCCGAGGTGGTGTTTATCGCCGTGGGCACGCCCAGCCAGGAGGACGGCTCGGCCGACCTGCAGCATGTGCTGGGCGTTGCCGACAGCCTGGGGCGCCACCTGACACGCCCAAGCCTGGTGGTGAACAAGTCGACAGTACCGGTGGGTACTGCAGAGCGGGTGGCCCGGCACATTGCAGTCGGTTTGCGCGCGCGTGGCGCAGGCTTTGCTGTCGAGGTGGCGAGCAACCCCGAGTTTCTCAAGGAGGGCAGCGCCATCGATGACTTCATGCGCCCCGACCGCATCATCATCGGCAGCGACAGTGCGGCGGCCGGCCAGTGCCTGCAGCGGCTGTATGCACCCTTTGTGCGTAACCGCGAACGCATCCTGTTGATGGCGCCCCGTGCCGCCGAGTTCAGCAAATACGCCGCCAACGCCTTTCTGGCCACCAAGATCTCCTTCATCAATGAGCTGGCCGGGCTTTGCGTACAGCTGGATGTGGACATCGAGCAGGTGCGCCGGGGCATCGGCAGTGATCGGCGCATCGGCAGCCATTTTATCTATGCCGGGTGTGGCTACGGCGGTTCGTGCTTCCCCAAGGATGTCCGGGCCCTGCTTCGCACTGCCGAGCAGCAGGGCTACCAGGCCGCGATTCTGCAGGCGGTGCAGGCACGCAACGACGAACAGAAGACCTTGCTGTTCAAGGCGTTGCACCAGCACTTTGGCGGCTTCATGCGTGGGCGCAGCGTCGCGCTCTGGGGGCTGGCCTTCAAACCCGGCACTGACGACCTTCGCGAGGCGCCCAGCCTGGTGCTGATCGATGCGTTGCTTGCGGCGGGGGCCCGGGTACAGGCCTGCGACCCGGTGGCACTTGGTGGCATGCAGGGGCGTTATCCGCAGGCCGTGACCAATGGTCAGTTGCGCCTGAGCGAAGACCCTTACGCCTGTGTCGAGGGCGCAGACGCCCTGGTGCTGGTGACCGAATGGAAGCAGTTTCGGCAGCCGGATTTCGTGCGTGTGCGGGGGCTTATGCGTATGCCAGTGCTATTTGATGGGCGCAATATTTACGATCCCCAGGAACTATCTACACTGGGTTATCTCTATCATGGCATCGGTCGGCCTCAGGCGGGGCATTGTAAGGTGACTGCCGCCTGATTAGACTGCGCCGAATTCCACAGGCCTAGCCTTTGTTTAAGGACGTATATGATCAAGAAATGCTTGTTCCCGGCCGCCGGTTACGGCACCCGCTTCCTGCCCGCTACCAAAGCCATGCCCAAGGAAATGCTGCCGGTGGTCAACAAGCCACTGATCCAGTATGGCGTTGAAGAAGCGCTGGATGCCGGCCTGAACGAGATCTCCATTGTGACCGGCCGTGGCAAGCGTGCCCTGGAAGACCACTTCGACATCAGCTACGAGCTGGAAAACCAGATCAAGGGCACCGACAAGGAAAAGTACCTGGTCGGTATCCGTCGTCTGCTCAACGAGTGCTCCTTCTCTTACACCCGTCAGACCGAAATGAAGGGCCTGGGCCACGCGATCCTCACCGGCCGCCCACTGATCGGTGACGAACCGTTCGCGGTGGTGCTGGCTGACGACCTGTGCGTCAACCCGGAAGGTGACGGTGTACTGACCCAGATGGTCAAACTGTTCAAGCAGTACCGCTGCTCGATCGTCGCCATCCAGGAAGTCGACCCGCAGGAAACCAACAAGTACGGTGTGATCGCCGGTGAGATGATCCGCGACGACATCTACCGTGTCACCAACATGGTCGAAAAGCCTGCACCGGAAGACGCGCCTTCGAACCTGGCGATCATCGGCCGCTACATCCTGACCCCGGACATCTTCGATATCATCGCCAATACCGAGCCTGGCAAAGGCGGCGAAATCCAGATCACTGACGCCCTGCTGCAGCAGGCCAAAGATGGCTGCGTGATTGCCTACAAGTTCAAGGGCAAGCGTTTCGACTGCGGTGGCGCCGAAGGCTACATCGACGCGACCAACTTCTGCTTCGAGAACTACTACAAGACTGGCAAGGCTTACTGATAAGCCCCGCTGGTCTGCAAGCCACCCCTCGGGGTGGCTTTTTTGTTTGCGGCGGCCAACGGCGGTATGCTGGGCGCCAGCCTAGGAGACTGAATAAATGGCCTACGATTTTGATCTGTTCGTGATTGGTGCCGGGTCCGGCGGTGTGCGCGCAGCGCGTTTTGCCGCGGGCTTCGGCGCGAAGGTGGCGGTAGCCGAAAGCCGCTACCTGGGCGGTACCTGCGTCAACGTCGGCTGCGTGCCGAAAAAACTGCTGGTGTATGGCGCGCATGTCGCCGACGAGCTGGAACAGGCTGCAGGCTTCGGCTGGACCCTGGAAGAAGGGCATTTCGACTGGGGCACCCTGATTGCCAACAAAAACCGGGAGATCGAGCGCCTCAACGGTATCTACCGCAACCTGCTGGTCAACAGCGGGGTGACCCTGTTGCAGGGCCATGCACGCCTGACCGGCGCCAACGAGGTGGAAGTCGACGGCCAGCGCTATACCGCCGAGCACATCCTCATCGCCACCGGCGGCTGGCCGCAGGTGCCGGACATCCCTGGCAAGGAACTGGCCATCACCTCCAACGAAGCGTTCTACCTCAAGGCGTTGCCGCGCCGCGTGCTGGTGGTGGGCGGTGGCTACATTGCCGTCGAGTTCGCTGGCATCTTCCAGGGCCTGGGTGCCGATACCAGCTTGCTGTACCGGGGCGATCTGTTCCTGCGCGGGTTTGACGGTTCGGTGCGCACGCACTTGAAGGAAGAGCTTGAGAAACGCGGCCTCGATCTGCAGTTCAACGCCGATATCCAGCGCATCGACCAGTTGGACGACGGCAGCCTCAAGGCCACCCTCAAGGATGGCCGCGAGCTGGTTGCCGACTGCGTGTTCTACGCCACCGGGCGGCGGCCGATGCTCGACAATTTGGGCCTGGAGAACACGGGCGTCGAGCTGGATGCACGGGGCTACATTCGCGTCGACGAGCAGTACCAGACCACAGCGCCGTCGATTCTGGCCATTGGCGATGTGATCGGTCGCGTGCAGCTCACCCCAGTGGCGCTGGCCGAAGGCATGGCCGTTGCGCGGCGTTTGTTCAAGCCCGAACAGTACCGTCCGGTGGACTACCAGAACATCCCCACTGCGGTGTTCAGCCAGCCGCCGATCGGCACCGTTGGCCTCACCGAGGAACAGGCGCTGGAGGCCGGCCATAAGGTGCAGATCTTCGAGAGCCGTTTCCGGGCCATGAAGCTGACCTTGACCGACATCCAGGAAAAGACCCTGATGAAGCTGGTGGTCGATGCCCAGACCGACAAGGTGCTGGGCTGCCACATGGTCGGGCCGGATGCCGGCGAGATCGTGCAGGGCCTGGGCATTGCGCTGAAGGCGGGCGCGACCAAGCAGCAGTTCGACGAGACCATCGGCGTTCACCCGACCGCAGCCGAAGAATTCGTCACGATGCGCACCGTCACCCGCTAAAAGCACCTCTGGCCTTTGTAGGAGCGGCCTTGCGTCGCGAAAGGGCTGCGCAGCGGCCCCAGGATCTGTGTTTCGACGCCG
>NZ_JANIAG010000097.1:0-21021 GCF_028682155.1 Pseudomonas sp. 39004 | reverse complement strand
GTAGCTCGCGATGCGCCGCGCGGGCGGCGGTCGATATCCGCCCCACTCCAACACTCAAGCCTTACCCCTGCCCCGCCCCCCTCCCTTGCACCCCCTCCTAACCGAACTAAGCTTGTTGCCTCAGTGGGCTTCGCTGCCAATCCAGCGAAGCAGACGCGGCGCACAGCCTAGCGCCGTCCGACAAAAAAGCCTGACCAATCGATCAGAAAAAGATGAAAAACGGTACACATTACAAATATTTATTTGTGTACAATCGTTCGAACCCTGACACCGCTGGACACAGGTGAACGGGCTTGGACACGGGTCGGCGTACCAAACTTGCGTTGCGATAACCCCGGTGGTTATCGATACTGGCGCCGATTTTTCGACCAACAAGAACATTAAAACCGTGGAACCTTAGAATGAGCACAGCAATCAGTCCGACTGCTTATAACTATAAGGTCGTCCGCCAGTTCGCCATCATGACGGTGGTCTGGGGGATCCTTGGCATGGGCCTCGGCGTCTTCATCGCCTCGCAACTGGTATGGCCGCAACTGAACCTGGACCTGCCCTGGACCAGCTTCGGCCGGCTGCGCCCGCTGCACACCAACCTGGTGATCTTCGCCTTCGGCGGCTGTGCGCTGTTCGGCACCAGCTACTACGTGGTGCAGCGCACCTGCCAGACCCGGCTGATCTCCGACAGCATGGCGGCCTTCACCTTCTGGGGCTGGCAAGCGGTAATCGTCGGCGCACTGATCACCTTGCCGATGGGCTACACCACCACCAAGGAATACGCCGAGCTGGAATGGCCGCTGGCGATCCTGCTGGCCATCGTCTGGGTCACCTACGGGCTGGTGTTCTTCGGCACCATCGTCAAGCGCAAGACCAAGCACATCTACGTCGGCAACTGGTTCTACGGTGCATTCATCGTGGTCACCGCGATGCTGCACATCGTCAACCACATCTCGCTGCCGGTCAGCCTGTTCAAGTCGTACTCGGCCTATGCCGGTGCCACCGACGCGATGATCCAGTGGTGGTACGGCCACAACGCGGTAGGCTTCTTCCTGACCACGGGCTTTTTGGGGATGATGTACTACTTCGTGCCCAAGCAGGCCGAGCGGCCTATCTACTCGTACCGCCTGTCGATCGTGCACTTCTGGGCGCTGATCACCCTGTACATCTGGGCCGGCCCACACCACCTGCACTACACCGCACTGCCCGACTGGGCGCAGTCGTTGGGCATGGTGATGTCGATCATCCTCCTGGCGCCAAGCTGGGGCGGCATGATCAACGGCATGATGACCTTGTCCGGTGCCTGGCATAAATTGCGTACCGACCCGATCCTGCGCTTCCTCGTCGTCTCGCTGGCGTTCTACGGCATGTCCACCTTCGAAGGCCCGATGATGGCCATCAAGACCGTGAACTCGCTGTCGCACTACACCGACTGGACCATCGGCCATGTCCACGCCGGCGCCCTCGGCTGGGTGGCGATGATCTCGATCGGCGCGGTCTACCACATGATCCCGCGCCTATATGGCCGCGCGCAGATGCACAGCGTCGGCTTGATCAACGCGCACTTCTGGCTGGCGACCATCGGCACCGTGCTGTACATCGCCTCGATGTGGGTCAACGGCATCACCCAGGGCCTGATGTGGCGCGCCATCAACGATGACGGCACGCTCACCTACTCCTTCGTCGAAGCCTTGCAGGCCAGCCACCCGGGCTACATCGTCCGTGCGCTGGGCGGTGCGTTCTTCGCCTCGGGCATGTTGCTGATGGCCTATAACGTGTTCCGCACCGTACGCGCGGCCAACCCGGTAGAAGCGGATGAAGCCGCCAAGATCGTCGTCGTGGGAGCGCACTGATGAAGCATGAAGCCGTCGAGAAGAACATAGGCCTGCTGGCCTTCTTCATGGTCATCGCCGTCAGCGTCGGTGGCCTGACCCAGATCGTCCCGCTGTTTTTCCAGGACGTCACCAACAAACCCGTTGAAGGCATGAAGCCGCGCACCGCGCTGGAGCTTGAAGGCCGCGACATCTACATCCGTGAAGGCTGCGTGGGCTGCCACTCGCAGATGATCCGCCCGTTCCGCGCTGAAACCGAGCGCTATGGCCACTACTCGGTGGCCGGTGAAAGCGTGTGGGACCACCCGTTCTTGTGGGGCTCCAAGCGTACCGGCCCGGACCTGGCCCGCGTCGGTGGCCGCTACTCCGATGACTGGCACCGTGCGCACCTGTACAACCCGCGCAACGTGGTGCCCGAGTCGAAGATGCCGTCCTACCCGTGGCTGGTCGAGAACAAGCTCGACGGCAAGGACACCGCGAAGAAGATGGAGGTCCTGCGGACCCTCGGCACCCCGTACACCGACGCCGACATCGCCGGCGCGCGTGACGCGGTCAAGGGCAAGACCGAAATGGACGCCATCGTCGCGTACCTGCAGGGTCTTGGCACCATCATCAAAAGCAAACGGTGACGCTGATGGATATCGGGATGATTCGCGGCCTGGGCACCGTCGTGGTGATGGTGGCCTTCGTGGGCCTGGCGCTGTGGGTGTTCAACCCGCGGCGCAAGCAGGAGTTCGACGAGGCGACCCGGCTGCCCTTCGCGGATGACCCCGAAGCCACCCGGCACGTCGAGCAAGCGCAAGCAAAAGCTTCTGGGAGCAAAAAACAATGACAACCTTCTGGAGTCTGTACGTCACCGTCCTGACCCTGGGCACCATCTTCTCGCTGACCTGGCTGCTGCTGTCGACCCGCAAGGGCCAGCGCGAAGAGGTCACCGACGAGACCGTCGGGCATGCCTTCGATGGCATCGAGGAATATGACAACCCACTGCCCAAATGGTGGTTCTGGCTATTCGTCGGCACCATCATCTTCGCCCTCGGCTACCTGGTGCTGTACCCGGGCCTGGGTAACTGGAAAGGCATCCTGCCGGGCTATTCGTACCTGGATACCGACAAGCAGACCGAGTTTGCCAACGGCCAGCCGGGCTGGACCGGCGTGCACGAGTGGGAGAAGGAAATGGCCAAGGCCGATGCCCGCTTCGGGCCGATCTTCGCCAAGTTCGCCGCCATGCCCATCGAGGACGTGGCCAAGGACCCGCAGGCACTGAAAATGGGCGCACGGCTGTTTGCCTCCAACTGCTCGGTGTGCCACGGCTCCGACGCCAAGGGCGCCTACGGCTTCCCCAACCTGACCGACAACGACTGGCGCTGGGGCGGTGAGCCGGAAACCATCAAGACCACCATCATGGGCGGGCGCCACGGCGTGATGCCGGCCTGGTCCGAGGTGATCGGCGAGCAGGGTGTGGCTGATGTGGCGGCCTTTGTGGTCAGCAAGCTTGATGGCCGTACGCTGCCCGAAGGCGTGAAGGCCGATGCCGAGAACGGGCAGAAGATCTTCGCCGCCAACTGCGTGGCCTGCCATGGGCCTGAAGGCAAGGGCACCCCAGCCATGGGCGCACCGAACCTGACCCACCCGCAGGCGTTCATCTACGGGTCGAGCTTTGCTCAACTGCAACAGACCATCCGTTATGGTCGCCAGGGGCAGATGCCGGCGCAGGAACAGTTGCAAGGTAATGACAAGGTGCATTTGCTGGCCGCTTATGTTTACAGCCTGTCGCATCAGCAGGAGCCCGCTAAGGCCGAGTAAGCAGGTTCGGCCTCTTCGCGGGGCAAGTCGGATCGCGAAGAGGCCCGCCAATTCAGCACAAGATGACTTGGATCAATTGACACCCGCCATAACACGATTCACACCACGAACCCAACGCGACTAAAGGTCGCAGCACGACCCCAGGCTGCCATCACCGGCGTATCATGGGGCGCAGCGCGCTAGCAGATTGCGCGAGACTGCGGCCGGCATGCACTGGCCGCGGCATTTCTCCACTGCCGTGGGACTTGATGATGAGCAAGCAAATTCCGGTACATGACGTCACCCCGCCTGCCAGCAAAGGGAAGGATTCCGTCGACCTCTACGCCGCCCGCGAGAAAATCTACACCCGCGCCTTCACCGGCGTCTTCCGCCGCCTGCGCATGGTCGGCGGTGCGCTGCTGTTCCTGCTGTATTTCGGCACCGTGTGGCTGAACTGGGGCGGCCACCAGGCCGTCTGGTGGAACCTGCCCGAGCGCAAGTTCTACATCTTCGGCGCCACCATCTGGCCTCAAGACTTCATCCTGCTGTCAGGCATCCTGATCGTCGCCGCCTTCGGCCTGTTCTTCGTCACCGTGTATGCCGGCCGCGTATGGTGCGGCTACACCTGCCCGCAAAGCGTATGGACGTGGATCTTCATGTGGTGCGAAAAGGTCACCGAAGGGGACCGCAACCAGCGCATGAAGCTCGACAGGGCGCCCATGAGCGGCAACAAGTTCTTGCGCAAGTTCGCCAAGCACAGCCTGTGGTTGCTGATCGGCTTCGTCACCGGCATGACCTTCGTCGGCTACTTCTCGCCCATCCGCGAACTGGCCATCGAATTCTTTACCGGCCAAGCCGATGGCTGGGCCTACTTCTGGGTCGGGTTCTTCACCCTCGCCACCTATGGCAACGCCGGCTGGCTGCGCGAGCAGGTGTGCGTGTACATGTGCCCCTATGCGCGCTTCCAGAGCGTGATGTTCGACAAGGACACGCTGATCGTGTCGTACGACCCGCGCCGTGGCGAAACCCGTGGCCCGCGTAAAAAAGACATCGACTACAAGGCCCAGGGCCTGGGCGACTGCATCGACTGCACCATGTGCGTGCAGGTCTGCCCCACCGGCATCGACATCCGCGACGGCCTGCAGATCGAGTGCATCGGCTGCGCCGCGTGCATCGACGCCTGCGACACCATCATGGACAAGATGAACTACCCCAGAGGCTTGATCAGCTACACCACCGAGCACAACCTGTCCGGGCAGAAAACCCACATGCTGCGCCCCCGCCTGATCGGCTACGCGCTGGTGCTGCTGGTGATGATCGGCGCCCTGGCCACCGCCTTCGCTACCCGCTCGCTGGTCGGTTTCGACGTCAGCAAGGACCGGGTGCTGTACCGCGAGAACGCCCAGGGGCGGATCGAGAACGTCTACAGCCTCAAGGTCATGAACAAGGACCAGCGCGACCACGTCTATGTGCTGGACGCCGCCGGCCTGCCGGACCTCAAGCTCGAAGGCCAGCGCGAAATCCGCGTGGCGGCCGGCGATATCGTCAGCCTGCCGGTGCAACTGTCGGTGGCGCCCGAGAAACTGCCATCGACCACCAACGAAATCATCTTCACCCTCAAGAGCGCCGATGACAGCGACGCCCAGGTTGAAGCCAAGAGCCGCTTCATCGGCCCACAGATCCGCTGAGAGAGACTATCGACAATGCCTGCCGCCACCGCCGCCAGCCCTTGGTACAAACACCTCTGGCCCTGGATCATCATCGGCATCCTCACCACCTCCGTGTGCCTGAGCCTGACCATGGTCAGCATTGCCGTGCGCAACCCCGACAACCTGGTGAATGACAACTACTACGAGGCCGGCAAGGGCATCAACCGCTCGCTGGACCGCGAGCTGCTGGCCCAGACCCTCAAGCTCAAGGCCAGCGTGCACCTGGACGACCTGACCGGCGAAGTGGACCTGCGCCTGAGCGGCGACAGCGACCCGCAGACACTGGAACTGAACCTGATATCGCCCACCCAGCCGGACAAGGACCGCAAGGTGCTGCTGAGCCGTGCCGAGGCGGGGCGTTATGTCGGCCAGCTGGACGACAAGGTCGACGGGCGGCGCTTCGTCGAGTTGCTGGGCAGCCAGGAAGGGCAGGTATGGCGGCTGTTCGAGGAAGAGAAAGTGGAGCATGGGGTGACCTTGCAACTGGGTGATGAAGCGCTGCTGGGTGCGGAACACAAATAATCGCGACACTTAACCCGCCCCCACAGGCCCCGTCCCCGCTACTCAATGCGTGCTTGCCTTATGACCCAACCCACCCCCTGCTACCACTGCGCCCTGCCCGTCCCCGGCGGCAACCGCTTCACCGCTGTGGTGCTCGGCGAACCCCGACAGTTCTGCTGCCCGGGCTGCCAGGCGGTGGCCGAGTCGATCGTCGCCGGGGGCCTGGAGCACTACTACCAGCACCGCAGCGATACCAGCGCCAACCCCGAGGCCCTGCCCAGGCAACTGCAGGATGAGCTGGCGCTCTACGACCGCAGCGACGTGCAGCAAACCTTCGTCCGCCATACAGGCGACCTGGCCGAAGCCACCCTGCTGGTCGAGGGCATCAGTTGCGCCGCCTGCGGCTGGCTGATCGAAAAACACCTGCGCAACCTGCCCGGGGTCGCCGAAGCACGCTTGAACCTGTCCAACCACCGCCTGCTGCTCAGCTGGGACGACAACCAGTTGGCGCTCTCGCGCCTGCTCGCCGAGCTGCGCCAGATCGGCTACGCCGCCCACCCCTACCAACCCGACCAAGCCGCCGAACAACTGGCCCGCGAAAACCGCAGCGCTCTCAGGCGCCTGGGCGTCGCCGGTTTGCTGTGGTTCCAGGCGATGATGGCGACCATGGCCACCTGGCCTGAATTCAACATCGACCTCTCGCCCGAGCTGCACACCATCCTGCGCTGGGTCGCGTTGTTCCTCACCATCCCGATCGTGTTCTACAGCTGCGCGCCCTTCTTCAAGGGCGCGGCGCGCGACCTGCGCACCCGCCACCTGACCATGGACGTCTCGGTCTCGCTGGCCATCGCCCTGGCGTTCGGCGCCGGGATCTGGACCGCGATCAGCGGCAGCGGCGAGCTGTATTTCGATACCGTGGGCATGTTTGCCCTGTTCCTGCTGACCGGCCGCTACCTCGAACGGCGCGCCCGTGAACGCACTGCGGCGGCCACCGCGCAACTGGTCAACCTGCTGCCGGCCTCGTGCCTGCGCCTGGACACCCTCGGCCGCGCCGAGCGCATCCTGCTCAGCGAACTGCAGCGCGGCGACACGGTGCAAGTGCTGCCCGGCGCGGTGATACCCGCCGATGGGCGCATCGTCGAAGGTCGCTCCAGTGTCGACGAGTCGCTGCTGACCGGCGAATACCTGCCGCAACCGCGCCGGGTCGGCGAGCGGGTCACCGGCGGCACGCTGAACGTCGAGAGCACCTTGAACATTGAGGTCGAAGCCCTCGGCCACGACTCGCGGCTGTCGGCCATCGTCCGCTTGCTGGAACGCGCGCAGACCGAAAAACCGCGCCTGGCCGAGATCGCCGACCGTGCCTCGCAGTGGTTTTTGCTGTTCACCCTGATCGCCGCCATGGTCATCGGCCTGTGGTGGTGGCACCTGGACCCGGACCGGGCCTTCTGGATCGTGCTGGCCATGCTGGTAGCAACTTGCCCGTGTGCCCTGTCCCTGGCCACCCCGACGGCCCTCACCGCCGCCACCGGCACCCTGCACAAACTCGGCCTGCTGGTGACCCGCGGCCATGTGCTCGAAGGCCTCAACCAGATCGACACAGTCATCTTCGACAAGACCGGCACGCTCACCGAAGGCCGTTTGACCCTGCGCAGCATCCGCCCATTGGGCAGCTTGGCCGCCGACCGCTGCCTGGCCCTGGCCGCCGCCCTGGAAAACCGCTCCGAACACCCCATCGCCCGCGCGTTCGGCCGCACAGCCGCGCCTGCCGACGATGTGCAGACAGTACCCGGCCTGGGCCTTGAGGGGCTGGTCGACGGCCAGCGCCTGCGCATCGGCCAGGCCACCTTCGTCTGCGCCCTGAGTGGCGCCGAGATACCCGGCGTGCCCGAGCCACGTGGGCAATGGCTGCTGCTGGGCGATCGCCAGGGGCCGCTGGCCTGGTTCGGCCTGGACGACCGCCTGCGCGACGACGCCCCCGCCCTGCTCGCCGCCTGCAAGGCGCGTGGCTGGCGGACGCTGCTGCTGTCCGGCGACAGTTCACCCATGGTCGCCGAGGTGGCTGCACAGCTGGGCATCGACCAGGCCATCGGCGGCTTGCGCCCGGACGACAAACTGGACCGGCTCAAGGCGCTGCAGGCGGCAGGGCGCAAGGTGCTGATGCTGGGCGACGGGGTCAACGACGTGCCGGTACTGGCTGCTGCCGACATCAGTATTGCCATGGGCAGCGCCACCGACCTGGCCAAGACCAGCGCCGATGCGGTGCTGTTGTCCAACCGCCTGCAGGCGCTGGTACAGGCCTTCGACCTGGCCCGCCGCACCCGCCGCAACATCCTCGAGAACCTGCTGTGGGCAACCCTGTATAATGGCCTCATGTTGCCGTTTGCCGCGCTCGGCTGGATCACCCCGGTGTGGGCGGCCATCGGCATGTCGGTCAGTTCGCTGATCGTGGTCCTCAACGCCCTGCGCCTGACCCGGCTGCCAGCTGCGCCGGCCACCAGCAGCCACCGGCAACCCGCCACCGCCTGAGCAGGAGCCGCCCCATGCCAGCCCTTTATGTCATGATCCCGGCCGCCCTGTTGCTGGTCGGAGTTGCCGTTTACATCTTCTTCTGGGCTGTGGACAGCGGCCAGTACGACGACCTCGACGGCCCTGCCCACAGCATCCTGTTCGACGATCAGGACCCGCGCCACCAGGCTGCGGTGAAGACGGACGACACCCCCGCCGAAGACGACAAGGAACCCCCACCCCGTGCCTGACCTGCTTCCCCTGCTCGGCTCGGCGCTGATCCTTGGCCTGCTCGGCGGCGGCCATTGCCTGGGCATGTGCGGTGGCCTGATGGGCGCGCTGACCCTGGCCATCCCGCCCGAGCAACGCGGCCGGCGTTTGCGCCTGCTGCTGGCGTATAACGTCGGGCGTATCCTCAGCTATGCCTGCGCCGGCCTGTTGCTGGGCCTGGCAGGCTGGGCCGTGGCCAGCAGCCCGGCAGCCCTGGCGCTGCGGGTGCTGGCAGCGCTGCTGTTGATTGCCATGGGGCTGTACCTGGCGGGCTGGTGGAGCGGGCTGACGCGGATCGAAGCCTTGGGCAGAGGGCTGTGGCGGCATATTCAGCCAGTAGCCTCGCGCTTGCTGCCGGTGTCCAGCCTGCCCCGCGCCTTGTTGCTGGGCGCCTTGTGGGGCTGGCTGCCGTGCGGGCTGGTGTACAGCACGTTGCTGTGGGCTGCGAGCCAGGGCAATGCGGGGTACAGCGCGGCGTTGATGCTTGCGTTTGGCCTCGGCACCTGGCCGGTGCTGCTGGCGACGGGCTTGGCGGCGGAGCGCGTCAGCAGCCTGCTGCGGCGGCGCAGTGTGCGCATGGCGGGCGGGCTGCTGGTCATCCTGTTTGGCCTGTGGACGCTGCCCGGGCCGCATCAGCATTGGCTGATGGGGCACTGATAGGCCTGCTGTGCTGCCCCAGCAGCTTTTGATACAAATCAACACAGATTCCTACAGACGCCCCTAGACTCCGGACACTGCTCGCTCTATCCGGGGACCGCCCACATGCTCGACGACCTACGTTGGGATACCGACCTGATCCGCCGCTACGACCTGGCCGGACCACGCTACACCTCCTACCCGACCGCCGTGCAACTGCACAGCGAAGTGGGCTCGTTCGACCTGCTGCACGCCCTGCGGGAGAGCCGTCGGGCCGTGCGCCCGCTGTCGTTGTACGTGCACGTGCCGTTCTGCGCCAACATCTGCTACTACTGCGCCTGCAACAAAGTCATCACCAAGGACCGCGGCCGCGCCGCGCCCTACCTGCAACGCCTGGAGCAGGAAATCCAGCTGATCGCCTGCCACCTGGACCCAAAGCAACGGGTTGAACAACTGCACTTCGGCGGCGGCACGCCCACCTTCCTCAGCCCGGTGGAGCTGCGCCAGCTGATGGCGACCCTGCGCCAGCACTTCAACCTGCTGGACGACGACTCCGGTGACTACGGCATCGAAATCGACCCGCGCGAAGCCGACTGGTCGACCATGGGGCTGCTTCGCGAGCTGGGTTTCAACCGTGTCAGCCTGGGCGTGCAGGACCTCGACCCGGCCGTGCAGCGTGCGGTCAACCGCCTGCAGAGCCTGGAGCAGACCCGCACCCTGATCGAGGCGGCGCGTACCCTGCAGTTCCGCTCGGTCAACCTGGACTTGATCTACGGCCTGCCCAAGCAGACGCCAGAAGGCTTCGCACGTACTGTCGAGGAAGTCATCCGCCTGCAGCCCGATCGCCTGTCGGTGTTCAACTATGCCCATTTGCCGGAGCGCTTCATGCCCCAGCGGCGCATCGACAACAACGACCTGCCGAGCCCGACGGCGAAACTGGAGATGCTGCATGCCACCATCGACCAGCTGACCGCCGCCGGTTACCGATACATCGGCATGGACCACTTCGCCCTGCCTGACGATGAGCTGGCCATGGCCCAGGAAGAAGGCACCCTGCAACGCAACTTCCAGGGCTACACCACCCACGGTCACTGCGACCTGATCGGCCTGGGGGTCTCTGCCATCAGCCAGATCGGCGACCTCTACTGCCAGAACAGCAGCGACCTCAACACCTACCAGGACTCCCTTTCCAACGCCCAGCTGGCAACCCAGCGTGGCCTGCTGTGCAACCACGACGACCGCCTGCGGCGGGCTGTGATCCAGCAGTTGATCTGCCATTTCGAGCTGGACTTCGAGCCAATCGAACAGGCCTTCACAATCGATTTTCGCGGCTACTTCAACGACCTCTGGCCAGAACTGCTGACCTTGCAGCGTGACGGCCTGATCAGCCTGGACGACAAGGGCATCCGCATCCTGCCCGCCGGCCGCCTGTTGGCGCGCTCGGTGTGCATGGTCTTCGATGCCTACCTGGCCATGCACAACCGCCAACGCTTCTCGCGGGTGATCTGAAAAGCGAGGCGTTCGACCGCATGGACAAGCCTCTTTTGCCAGCACACTATGGGCACACACAGGGCCTCGACGCGCACCCGCCGAGGCCTGGCCAGCACGCACCACAATAGCGCACGCTGGCCTACACCCTACGCCGTGAGTTACCCTTACGTCTTATGTGTGCTTTCCCACAAGGATCGATTGAAAATGTCCGAGCCAGTTAAACTGCGCCCACATGCCCAGGCCCATTGCAAGGATTGCAGCCTGGCCCCCCTGTGCCTGCCTCTTTCGCTCAACCTGGAAGACATGGATGCACTGGATGAAATCGTCAAACGTGGCCGGCCGCTGAAAAAAGGCGAGTTCCTGTTCCGCCAGGGTGACAATTTCGGCTCGGTCTATGCAGTACGTTCCGGCGCCCTCAAGACCT
Source organism: Pseudomonas sp. 39004 (assembly GCF_028682155.1). NCBI lineage: Bacteria > Pseudomonadati > Pseudomonadota > Gammaproteobacteria > Pseudomonadales > Pseudomonadaceae > Pseudomonas > Pseudomonas sp. 39004. The sequence goes on along the minus strand of NZ_JANIAG010000097.1, from coordinate 9,877 downwards.
TCAGCCTCAGCGACAGCGGCGAAGAGCAGATCACCGGCTTCCACCTGCCCAGCGAGCTGGTCGGCCTGTCCGGCATGGACACCGAGGCCTACCCGGTGTCGGCCCAGGCCCAGGAGACCACGTCGGTGTGCGAGATCCCCTTCGAGCGCCTCGACGAACTCTCGGTGCAACTGCCGCAGTTGCGCCGCCAGTTGATGCGGGTAATGAGCCGCGAGATCCGCGACGACCAGCAGATGATGCTGCTGCTGTCGAAGAAAACCGCCGACGAACGCATTGCAACCTTCCTGGTCAACCTGTCCGCGCGCTTCCGCGCCCGTGGCTATTCGGCCAACCAGTTCCGCCTGAGCATGTCGCGCAACGAAATCGGCAATTACCTGGGCCTGGCGGTGGAAACCGTGTCGCGGGTGTTCACCCGCTTCCAGCAAAACGGCCTGCTGCGCGCCGAAGGCAAGGAAGTGCATATCCTCGACCCGATCCAGCTGTGTGCACTGGCCGGCGGTGCAATAGACGCCTGAGCCTGGGTTAACGGGTATACTGGCGCAATCGTTTTTCCAGGATACCCGCACCAATGCACAGCGAAGCCTTCGACCTCAAAGCCCTGATCCGCCCGGTAGTGGACTTCCCCAAACCGGGCGTGATCTTTCGCGACATCACCCCGCTGTTCCAATCCCCGCGCGGGCTGCGCTATGTCGCCGACCAGTTCATCGAGCGTTATGTCGAGGCTGAGTTCAGCCACATCGGCGCCATGGACGCGCGCGGCTTCCTGATCGGCTCGATCATCGCCCACCAGTTGAACAAGCCGCTGATCCTGTTCCGCAAACAAGGCAAGCTGCCGGCCGACGTGCTTTCCGAGGGTTATCAGACCGAGTATGGCGAGGCCTTCCTCGAAGTGCATGCCGACAGCCTGTGTGAAGGCGACTCGGTGCTGATTTTCGATGACCTGATTGCCACCGGCGGCACGCTGCTGGCGGCGGCGAACCTGGTGCGCCGTACCGGGGCCCAGGTGTTTGAGGCGGCGGCGATCATTGACCTGCCAGAGCTGGAAGGTTCGCGCCGGCTGCAGGCGGCGGGTGTGCCGACGTTCTGCCTGACCGAGTTTTCGCTTAACGAAAATTGAGTTACATACCGGGGCTGCTTTGCAGCCCCAAGATCTGAAATCAGAGCGAAATCGGCCTGCGCCCTGCAAAGGCATGCGCCAGCGTCCCGCCATCCACCAACTCCAGCTCGCCCCCCAGCGGCACGCCATGGGCAATCCGCGACGCCACCAGGCCTTTCTCGTTCAGCAACTGGGCGATGTAATGCGCCGTTGCCTCCCCTTCCACCGTCGGGTTGGTCGCCAGGATCACCTCGGTAAAGGTGCCCTGCGCTTCGATCCGCGCCATCAGCTGCGGCACACCGATCGCCTCAGGCCCCAGGCCATCGAGCGGCGACAGGTGCCCCTTGAGCACGAAATAGCGGCCGCGGTAACCGGTCTGCTCCACCGCATACACATCCACCGGCCCTTCGACCACACACAACTGCGTGTCGTCACGGCGCGGGTCGGCACACTGCGGGCACAGTTCCTGCTCGGTCAGGGTGCGGCATTGGCGGCAATGGCCCACCCCTTCCATGGCCTGGGTCAGCGCCTGAGCCAGGCGCAGGCCGCCGCTGCGGTCGCGTTCGAGCAGTTGCAGGGCCATGCGCTGGGCAGTTTTCTGGCCGACACCCGGCAAGGTGCGCAAAGCGTCGATCAGTTGGCGGATCAGGGGGCTGAAGCTCATGTAGGCAGGCCTGCAAGTCGGGGGAACAGAATGAACAAGGGAGCAACGACCCTACGGCCGTTACTCCCCATTTGACGCAAAAGGTCGATCAGAACGGCATCTTGAAGCCCGGTGGCAACTGCATGCCAGCGGTCATGCCGCCCATTTTTTCCTGGCTGCTCTGCTCCACCTTGCGTACCGCGTCGTTCAGTGCGGCAGCGATCAGGTCTTCGAGCACTTCCTTGTCGTCTTCATCAGTCGACATCAGGCTTTGGTCGATGCTGACGCGCTTCACATCGTGACGACCGGTCATCACCACACTCACCAAGCCACCACCGGATTGGCCGGTCACTTCGGCGTTGGCCAGTTCTTCCTGCATCTTGGCCATTTTTTCCTGCATCTGCTGAGCCTGCTTCATCAGGCCGGCCATGCCACCTTTCATCATGGGGGTATACCTCGATTGGGTCGTGTGATGCGGCCTGGCACCGGGCCGGCCGCATGGTTATCCGTTACTGGCCCTGATTGGCCAGGGCCTCTACAGGCTCAATAGTATCCTGTCGCACCTTGGCACCGAACTGCTTGATCATCTGCTGGATCAACGGATCCTGCTCGATCGACACCACGGCGTCTTGCTGGCGCTCGGCCCGTTTGCGCGAGGCAGCCTGGGCCGGGGTTTCCTGCTCAGGGCGAATCAGCTCGATACGCAGGCTCAGGGTACGCCCAAGGTGCTGATTGAGCGCCTCGTTCAGACGCCGCTGCTGGGTGGCGTTGAACAGCGCGCCCTGGCCAGGGTCCAGGTGCAGCAGCCAGTCGTCGCCGTCGGCGGCCATCAACGTACAGTTTGCGGCGATGTTGCCTGTCATACCGGAGACAGGCAACTGTGGGAATAATTCCAGCCATTGCAGGGCCAGGCCGGTGGCCGGCTTGGCGGCCGGCAGCGGTTCGGCAGCGGGTTTGGCCTGCTCTTCCTGAACATGCTCGGCCAGTTCATCGAGGTAACTGAAGCCGACCGGGTCGCTGTCACCGATGTAATAGTCTTCGTCCGCCGGCGGCTCGTCATCACGGTCCATGCCCGCCGCAGCATAGGCGGACGGGTCGAACGGCGGCTCGTCGTAGGCCGGCTGATCACGCTGTGGCTCGGCCGCGGCAGGCTGCGGAGCGACAACGGGCTCGGGGGCGGCAGCAACCGGCTGCGCCGGCGCTACAGGCTCTTCCCAAGGCAGGTCGATGACCTCGGCGGCGGGCTCCGCCGCTGGTGCAGCGGTCCCTACGGGCGCCTCAACGACAGGCGCGGGCTGAGCAACCGCAGGCGCCTGCTCGACGGCCGGTGCGACCGGGGCAGGTACAGCTTGCGCGACGACCGGCTCCACGGGCTCTGCGACTGGCGGCGCAGGGGCCACCAGCGCCGCTGCCACCGGGGTTGCAGGATCAGCTGTGGCTTGGCTGATCCCCACCGGCTTTAGCACCGGCTTCGGTGCATCGTCGGTATCGGCCGGGCGGAAGGCCAGCATCCGCAGCAGGACCATCTCGAAGCCGCCACGCGGGTCGGGCGCCAAGGGCAGGTCGCGACGGCCGATCAGGCCCATCTGGTAATAGAACTGCACGTCCTCGGCCGGTAGCGCCTGGGCCAGCGCCAACACGCGGTCACGGTCGCCCTGGCCGTTGTCCACCGCCTCTGGCAGCGCCTGGGCGATGGCGACACGGTGCAGCACATTGAGCATCTCGGCCAGCACACCGCTCCAGTCCGGCCCTTGCTCGGCAAGGTTGCGCACGGCCTCGAGCAGCGCCCGCGCATCGCCTTCGAGCAGTGCCTGCAGCACTCCATAGACCTGGCCATGGTCGAGGCTGCCCAGCATAGCCCGCACATCGGCGGCGAGCACCTTGCCTTCACCGAAGGCGATGGCCTGGTCGGTCAGGCTCATGGCATCGCGCATCGAGCCATCGGCGGCGCGGCCAAGCAACCACAGTGCATCGGGCTCGAACGGCACGCTTTCGGCGGTGAGCACATGGCTGAGGTGCTCGACCACCCGCTCCGGGCTCATGTTCTTCAGCGAGAACTGCAGGCAGCGCGAGAGGATGGTCGCCGGCAGCTTCTGCGGGTCGGTGGTGGCGAGGATGAACTTGACGTAGGGCGGCGGCTCTTCCAGCGTCTTGAGCAAGGCGTTGAACGAGTGGGTCGAGAGCATGTGCACTTCGTCGATCAGGTAGACCTTGAAGCGCCCACGGCTCGGGGCATATTGCACGTTATCCAGCAGCTCGCGGGTGTCTTCGACCTTGGTACGGCTGGCGGCGTCGATCTCGATCAGGTCGACGAAGCGGCCTTCGTCGATCTCCCGGCACACCGAACAGGTGCCGCAGGGCGTGGAGGTGATGCCGGTTTCGCAGTTCAGGCATTTGGCGATGATACGGGCAATGGTAGTCTTGCCTACGCCACGGGTGCCGGTAAACAGGTAGGCATGGTGCAGGCGCTGGTTGTCCAAGGCATTGATCAAGGCCTTGAGCACATGGGCCTGGCCGACCATTTCGCGGAACGAGCGCGGACGCCATTTTCGTGCAAGAACCTGATAACTCATCGAAAAACCATCGTAGCCTGATCGAGCGGAAGATCGCTAATGCTAGCGGAGCGGGGCCGAAATTGCACCCTGCGCGACTGGTCTAAGCTATGAAACTGGCGCGCTATCCAGGGAGGATGTGCCTTGCGAAGACTGTTGCCCCTGCTATTGCTCTGGGCCACCCACAGCCTGGCCGAACAACCGGTGCTGCGTTTTTCCGTCGCCGAGAGCTGGAGCATGCCGCTGATACGCGTCGAAGGCGACAAACCGGTGGAGGGTTTGCTGTTCGACCTGATGCAGGCCATTGCCCGGGAAGCGGGTGTACGCCCGGAGTATCACGTACTGGCACGCCTGCGCCTGCAGGAGGCCATGGAGAGCGGCGATATCGACGTGCGCTGCTATGTCAGCACCCAATGGTTTCATGATCGGCCGGGCAATTATGTCTGGAGCATCCCGTTGATTCATCAGCGCGACGTGCTGGTTGGCGGCGCTGGCGAAGTCAGCCCCACCCGCCCGGAACAACTGGCGCCGCAAGCCATCGGCACCGTGCTGGGTTATGCCTATTCGACTTTGCAGCCTTTGTTCGAACAGGGCAGGCTGCACCGCGAAGACAGCCGCAGCCAACTGCTGGCCCTGCAGAAGCTGCACGCGGGGCGGTACCTGCATGCGGTGAGCAATGAACTGTCGTTGCAGTGGTTCAACCACAGCTTGCCGGCGGGGCAGCAGTTGCAGGTGCTGGCGGTGCTGGAGGAGCAGGAGCTGGGGTGCATGGTGCGCAGCGACCCGGCGGTACCGACGCAAGGGGTGCTCAGGGCGCTGGTGCGCATGAAACAGACGGGGGAGATCGAGCGGATCAGCCAGCGGTATGGGGCTGTGGGGTATGCCGGGAATGCCGCAGCGCCAAGGCCGTGATGATGTGATAGCGGCCTTGCGCCCCTGCGCGCGAATCGGTCAGTGCTGACGCTCAACAGCCAGCGTCACGGCATCCGCCTGGCCCCAGGCGATCTGCATGGCGCGCAGGCCATGCTCCAACAGCTGTCGGGTTTCTTCGTCCTCAATGCGCTCGAGCGCTCGGCGGCTGTCGCTGTAGGCGAACATCAGGTAGTGGGAGACATTCATCAGCGCGAAGTGCATTGGCACGATGCCTTCGCTGATGACGCGAGAAAGGGACTTGCCCGGGGGCAGGTCGAAGGTATGGGGTGGGTCGGGTACGATTTTTTTCATGCAGGCTCCATGTGGGTGAGCTGCACCCTTTTGCTTCCACGCATTAGGGTGACAACTGTACGCGGGGTGGAAGACCAGGCACATGGAAAACCCGGCAGGTATGAATACCTCCCGCGCACAGCTGCCATAACAGACAACTGCTCCAAGTCTTTCCCGGGCTTCCACACCCGATCGCTGAACCGACAGCGACCGCAAAAGCCTATGGGGTGGGGTTCCCCAGGACAATCAGACGCGAGTCGACGGGATGCGTAGGATATTTCTGCGAGCCTTACAGATACAGCAGGAAGTCGCCTATACGAATGTAGGAAACTTCTTTGCTGGTGATTGGACTACAAGATCTGGTCTAGAGAGCGATATCGACCCTTAGCAGTGATGCCGCATAATTACCGCTACCCCTCAAAAAGACAGCCTCATGCTCCAAGATGATCGAGACAATCTGGAACTCGACAAACTACAGATCGAGAATCGCAAGCTAGCTGCTGAAGCACTTAAATTCATGGCAGAAGAGCGCAAGCTTAGACAAGAAGCGTTCTGGCACCCCTTCGCAACCGGCTCGGTCATTTTGACTGCCATTGCGGGTATCATGGCCCTGCTGGTTAAACTCCTTAAGCACGCTCGTTTTGGCAAGAGGAAAGATCATGCCGCGTTCCACTCAAGATAGGGTTGAGCAATCCCATCGCGAAGTAGAGGCCCTGGCCGAAGACATGCGCAAGGCCAGAGCGTTTTCTCCTTGGTCAGCGCTATTGCCGTTCAGCCTCGGTGCGGGCTTTGCTTTGGCGTTGTTTCTTGCGGGCCTCTTGATCTTGCGACTGCTGTAAGCCTGAGCACTGTCTTCACACAACCGCAATCAAACCGGCACTCAAAAACAACCCAACCCCAAACACCGAATGCGTCACCAGACTCTTCAGGCAGTTACGCCCAGGCGTCGGCGTTCTGGAGGCAAAGAACCCTGCCCCCATCAACGGCTGCATGAAGCACAGCGGCGCCGCCACTGTCACCACACCCCACGCCAGCGCAGGCCACAGCGTCGGCGCACTCAGCCAGCCCTCCCCGACCATCCCCACCAACATCACCGCAAACAGCACACCGATGCCATAGTGAATCAGCCAACCCCAGACCACCTCGTTGGCCACAGGCTCCGCCTTGGCAATCGCCTCATGGCGCGCTCGCCCCTTCATCAAATGCCCCGCCCAACGCCCGACCATGGCGAAATTCAAGGTGGGGATGCCCAAGCGCCGCAGCAACATGCCCCATAGGTCCATGATCACGGTGGCGCCGACCCCGATCAGCAAAGCGGCTTGTAGCATGGCAAGCGTCATTGATTCAGCCCTCTAGGATTGACGTTCAGTTACCTGCCGCGCAGCATAGAAGTTGAAGTCAACTTCAAGTCAAGGACCTCGATGGACATTGCCGATGTCGCCAAACGCACAGGCGTCCCTGCGTCGACCCTGCGTTACTACGAAAAGAAAGGCCTGCTCACGTCGCTCGCCGGGCGTGGCCAGCGGCGCCAGTTCGCCGCCGACATTGCGGATAGGCTGGCACTGATCGCCTTGGGGCAGGCATCAGGGTTTTCCCTGGATGAGATCGGGGCGATGCTGGTGGACCTTCAGGTCGATCGACAGATGCTGATAGCCAAGGCGGACGAAATCGATACCCGGGTCAAACGCTTGCAGGCCATGAGCAAGGGGCTGCGGCATGCAGCGCAGTGCCCTGAGGTAGATCACCTGGCCTGTCCGAAATTTCAGCGTTTGATGAGGCTGTCAGCAGCAGGCGCCCTTGGGGAAAAACACCTACACCAGAGCAGGCCTGGAAAAGCGCGAAGCCAGCCATCTGGCCGTACTTAGCCCTACGACCAGGAACGCCACGCCTTCAATGCTGAGCATCATCGCGTTGATCCCAAGCTGCGTGATCAATTGGCTGGCGACGTAGGGGAAGCCGAACACACCGATGAAATACGACAAGCTGAACAGCAGCAACGCTTGTGCCGTAAGCCCTGCCGGTGCCTCGTTGGCAGCCAGCCCGTTGATCACCGAGTAATTCAGGCCGTAACCCACACCCAGAAGAACGGCCATGGCCAGATAACTTTGAGTGCTGTGCACCCACTGGTCGAACCCCAGCACGGCCGTTGCCATGATCAAGGTTAGAACCCAGGAGGTCGCCAGCGGGTTTTGCTTCACGACCCAACCGGCCAGCAGGAGCCTGCAGGCGATCGCAGCGCCCATGAAGCCAATGAAGAAGGTCGAGTAATCAAGCCCCAGGCGAGCGGCATAGCTGGTCTGGAAACTGCCCATGGTGCCGAAGATTGCCCCGCCCAGCCCTACCATCAGGATCGACAGCCCAGAGCGCGAGCTCATCACTTTGAGCGCGGACGCCAACCCGATTTGCACCTTCTCAGCAGGTCGCTGCCCCTGAGAAGTCGAAGCGAGCCAAGCAAAGTACAACCCCGCCACCCCTGCAGCGCACGCCGCCACCCAGAACGCGAGCTGGGTAGGCAGTGCAACGAAAGCGGCGAACTTGCCCAGCAAGGGCCCGGTGCCAATGCCGGTCAGCATGCTGCCAGAGAGCAGTGCAAAACAATGGGTACGGCGCGTGGGCTCGACCATTTGCGTCACCATGATGGGGCCAATGGTGTAGAACACCCCCCAGCCGATGCCAAGCATCAAGCCGCATGCCAACAAAGCGATGCCCAGGCTTGAGACCATGGCAAAGCCCACTGATGACCCGACCAGGCAGAGCGCCCCCACAGCGATGCTGCGAGCAGCGCCAAAGCGCTGCAGCAGGTGCCCCGAGCCCAGCACAGAGAACAACGTACTTAGCATGGCAACAGCGAATACCTGCCCGGCATCGCTGGCAGTCCCACCCAGCGTCTGCACCAGCATCGAGAGCAGGAACGTCGTGCCATAGCTGATGGACAGCAGGAAGCACGCGATGCAGAACACCGTAAAGGGCTGAAACCGAGGGGTGGTGGGTACAGACGACTTCATGAAGCTGTCCTTGCGTATAGGTGCTGTTTTCTATCACGGCAAGGCACAGGCAAAGGCAAGCATTTGCTTACGTTGAGATCGTCACTTCATTACCTAACGGCCGCCACGTCGATGCCACTCATCGCGGCTCAACTCCCAGATCTGCTTGAGCACGGGGCCACAGACGAAATGGCCCTCTTCAGTTCCCACCAGCCGCATGCCCTCATGCACGGAAACACTGCGCGACCGGTCATTGCACGCAGCCTTGGGCACCTGCATGACGCAACGCCCAAGCGTTTCGAACCAGTAGTGGTTGATGACCCCGCAAGCTTCACGCATGTAGCCGTTTTTCTGCCATGCCTGCGCAAGCCAGAAGCCACGGTTGTTACCCGGCTGATCAAAGAGGCTGATGCTTCCGATGATCTGCCCAGGCTCCGTCTTCAAGCGGATCATCCAATGCCATTCACATCCGGCGTTCATGGCGGGTAATGCGATATCGCGGACGTAGACCAACGCGCCATCTTCTGGGTAAGGCCAGGGCACGCGGCTATCCAGGTAGCGGACAATGTCCCAGTGCGGGAACAATTGCTGAATGGCGTCCGCGTCGCCGAGCTGCAGCGGCGTGAGCAGTAAGCGCGAGGTTTCAAGAATTGGAAAGCTGTTCATTTCTGCAAAATCCGTTCAGGTAGAGGAGATGACGTCAGGCCCCTGCCCTAGATACCACATGATTCTGATTTCGTGACAGTATCTCTGCGGAAAGGAAAACAAGGCGATTGATAGTCACAAAAACATCTAGCGCGCCCTGGTCATTTTACACAAGCGGATGCGAATATACTGACCGATGCGTTTGACACAACAACAAAGTTCTCCTACTCAAGGAGCGAGCCCGCCGCTCCAATGTGCTGACGAAGCCCTGAACCCAAGAAAAAGACACTGAAATAAGTGCTTCCGTAAACACTTACAAGAAGCCCTTGCACATATTGCTACGCCCCAAGACACCAGTGAATTACCACTCACTCTCCTGACGATAATCTTTACACCGCAAAAGAGCTCTACCTCCTACTTGTCGCCCATCATCACCGCCACCACCCATGCCTCACCAAATATTCAGGCGGACGGAGACAATTTCCGGGATCGTTATAATGCCCAGACTCCTTATCACCATCGCTGACTCATACTTAACACCTTGTATAGGAAGCTAAATTACTCGCCCCCCCCCAGGCCAGCTATGAAGCTGAGCGATTTCTAGTGTGGTGTTTCAGAAGTACCAATGAAAATTACATGCCCGAGGCCCGTGCCGCACGGGCGATGGAGGCTAGGTCGGCTTTTTTTGTGGATTTTCACGGAATGTTGGGGAGTGGGGCTGCTATGTGCTTGACGGGAGATAGGGTGATGGGGG
>NZ_JANIAG010000096.1:0-21164 GCF_028682155.1 Pseudomonas sp. 39004 | reverse complement strand
TATTAACATCAGTAGTCGTGGCTCTTCCGAGCCACGCCAGAGCACTTAGCCACTTGAGCCAAGTCCTATTACTTTGCATCCTAAGCTCGATGCCGAGCTACGGCCTTGCCCAAATGCTCGAGATTAATAAGCGGTGTATGCATGCGTTGCTCTTCCACACGTTCTTCCGCACAGCCAACCCTTACATAATTAACCAATGAATTGACTGCCAAGGTACCAAAAATGGGCACGGTCACTGTCAAAAGCATCAGATATTCAAGATCATAGCGAAAAACGCCAACCACAAGGAACGAGCAAGCGCAATCGCGGCGAGCACAGCATACTTCAGGCACTCCCAAAATTTACGCCACCGTCTGGAGAACGCGGCCCTGTATCCTTGCTTGAACTCCATCTAATTGAACCTTCAAATCCATGTGCAATAATTCTCCCTTCTCATTTAAATTCAGCAACGCTATGGGGGCGCCAATCAAGCCAGATGCGTCGCTGGCCGCTTTAACTGCGGCAACTCAATCAAACGCCCCGTTCACAACCTCATAAATGATCCCGGTCGCGACCGCCACGAGCAGCAAGTCCACCCCCGCCTGCATCCACTCGTAGCCATCATAATGAGGCAGTTGCCCCAGCAACCGGCCATCCAGCTTCTTGGCGATACCCGGCGGCAACGGCTTGCCGCGCGCCAGGTTCTTTTGAATGCCAGGCGGCAATGCAGGGCCTGGGCTCCAATAGCTGCGATGGCCACTCAAGATGCCCAGCACATCGCCTCGGTCGATTGCTGGCCCGCCGTGCCAGTCACCGCCACCCGAGCTCGACTTTTTACCGCCAGGATTGCCCTGCCCTTGGGAATGCTGGCCCTGCCCCTTACCTTGCCCGTGCCCTTTGTTATTGCCGTTACCGTTTCCCGGGTCGGCGTACGAAGCGCCAGGGGCCACTAACAGCGCCATTGAGGTTACTGCGGCAATCAACACGTGCAACTTGGCCATTACGACACCCTTTTCAGTGAAGCGGTTTACTGAACTTTAGGCCATGCGGCCATTGCGTAGCTGCGGGCTAAGCTAGTTTGGACATGCCCCAGCCATCCGGAGCCCGCCGATGGACCCTTCCAAACCTGCACAGCCCTCTGTCTCCGAGGCTTCCGAACACGTCGACCATCTCAGGTTTCACCGCGCCCATGCGCACATGCAACCAGTGTTTGGCAACGACGCGTTCGCCCGCAAGGCAGAAGCCTTCGCTCGCTTCTTTGGCACGCCCTTGTTTCTAGGGTCACAGTCACTCGTGGTATTGATCTGGGTGGGCATCAGCCTGTCAGGGCTGTCCGATTTCGACCCCTACCCGTTCATTCTGCTCAACCTGGCGTTCAGCTTACAGGCGGCCTATGCAGCGCCCCTGATTCTGCTCGCTCAAACCCGCCAGGCCGATCGTGACAAGGCCTCTTCCGAGGCAGATGCCCGCCACCGCGAAGCCATTGCCATGGCCAACCAACGCCGCCAGCGCGATGCTGAGACGCACAGTAAACAATTGCAGCAGCTATTGGAGGTGAATACCCATTTGACCGAAGCCACCAAGCAGATGAGCGAGAGGATTGAAATGCTGACCTCGCAATTGCACGCGCACTTATTGAGCGCAGGAGGGCGAGTAGCCGACCACAACGACTAACCGTCAGGGAGCCCCACGGGCATCGTGACCTGAAAGAGGTGGCACCTGTACGCCCAGGCACCGCCTCATGGCGCAAGCTATTACTGTTTCTGCTGCTTCATGGTCTGCCGATGCAACTCAATGAATGGCGCCTCGGCCGGGTCGATTCGGTCCATGCCAGCCGCAATCCGGTGCCAGTACGGATACTGCGGCGCAATCCGCGTCACCCGTTCGAGCAATTGCTGGTCTTCGGCGGTCAGCAGCAGCTCCACCGCCTGCAAGTTATCGTGCAACTGCTCGGCCGTGCGCGCCGCCGTGATCACGCTGGTGATACCGGGCCGGCCTTTGAGCCAGGCCAGGCACACCCGCGCCGGCGAGCAGCCATGGCGCTGCCCCACCTCGATGAGTGCCTCGATGATGTCGTACGCGCGCTCTTGGTCGTGCACGTAGGGCTCTGGCCAACCATTGCCCTGGCGCGTGCCGCTCGGCGTCTTGTGCCCGCGCCGTACCTTGCCGGTCAACAACCCCTCCCCCAGCGGCCCCCACACCAGTGTGGCGATGCCCTGGTCGAGCGCCATCGGCAGCAGCTCATACTCGGCCTCGCGCGCCTCGGGGGTGTAGTAGATCTGCTGGGCGACCGGCTGCTGCCAGCCCTTGAGCTGGGCGGTGCCGAGGGTTTTCATCATCTGCCACGCGGTGTAATTGGAGGTACCGAAATAACGCACCTTGCCGCTTTGCACCAATTGCTCCAGCGCCGAAAGCGTCTCTTCAACTGGCGTGAGTCCATCCCAATTGTGAATCTGGTAGAGGTCGATATGGTCGGTGCCCAGGCGCTTGAGGCTCGCCTCGCAAGCGCGGATCAGGTGATAGCGCGAAGCCCCGCTGTCGTTGGGGTTGTCGCCCATCGGGCTGCGCGCTTTGGTGGCCAGTATGATCGACTGGCGCCGCTGCCCCAGCGCCTGGCCGACGATTTCTTCGGCCAGACCGTGGGAGTAAAGGTCCGCTGTGTCGACCAGGTTGAGCCCAACGTCGAAGGCCATGTCGAACATGCGCCTGGCCAGCGCTACATCCACGCTGCCGGTTTTTTCGAATGCGCCCCGGCCGCCGAACGGGACTGTGCCGATGACCAGTTCCGAAACCAGCAGGCCGGTATTGCCAAGTGCGCGGTATTTCATGGTGAGTACCTCCAAATGCAAACGACTTGGAAGTACCGACGGTACAGCGTGCTGAAACGTTCAATCCGATCGTTTACGAGGGGCTTGATACTCATACGGCTGTTCAACGCTCTGCCGTTCCTCGTCCGTGGCGTCATCACGCGCTGGCCAATCTGCGCCCTCTTGCTCATTCATCAGCGGGTCGTCATCAGGGTTCGGGACTGTAGGGCTGTCCGGGTTCACGGCAGGGTCGGGCGAAGTGGGCAGGTCACGGTTGCTGCCGCCTTGCGCGGTGTGGTCACTGTTCATCGCTGTACGCCTCGGAAGAAACGCTGGGTCACCCAGCGAGCTTACGGATGCTCGCTGGACACTGAATTGTTGGCGTCGACATCCCTCATCTCTTCCTCAATCGGCGACTCATCGTCCGCCGGCAATGGTACTTCGCCTTCATCAGGGCCAGCCTTTTGCGCCGCGTCATCCTGGGCGTCCTGACCCGAGCCTGGGTCGCCGGGTGGAGGGTTCCAGTCTTCCGGTCGTTTCTCGGACCATTTTTCGCCCGCGCCCTGTTTGGGTTCAGACTCAGTCTGCTCCAGCCCTGACCCATGGGCCGCGCCGACGTCAGGTGCTTTTTCTTCTGGGCCTGCATAGGGCGCATCGGGGCCGTTGTGATCAATTGCCATGATAGTTCTCCAGTTTGCGTGCCAACGCCTCAATAGAGAGAGCGTGCCCCCGCAGCGCCTATTGGCGCTTCAAACCGGGGTGCACGACTACACCGAACGCCCCGGCCTCATTCAGCGCCCGGGGGGATACCGTCCTTGTTCTTGTCCTTGAGCTTGGCCTTTTCCTCTTCCGTGGAATGCGCCGGTACCTGGCTTTGTTGCGTATCGTCTTTGCGCTCAGTCATCGTACTGCCCTCAGGTTGATGAACGTTAGGCACCCCTGCAGTTGGGCAGTTCAAGCGAATGTGCGACGCTGGCCGCTCACGCCTGCGCGGTGAAGACCGGCTCGCAGTACACAGGCTTTGCATTGTCGGTCAATGCATTACTTCATGGCCGCATCAAAGGCTCGATACCGATCCACTTCTTCACGGGGTGGTAGCAGAGCTCGATGGGTGGGATCGGCAGTTTTCGGCCTTGGGCCTCTAATGCGCCCAGGTGAATGGTCCACTTGGCATCGGCGTTGAACTTGTCCGTCTGGAAAATCACATAGGCGGAGCCGTAGCGTTTGTTGTTGGTGATTTTAGGGATGTTGCGGTGCACTTCGTCGCTGTTGATGTCGTAGGGCGACGGGCGTGCTGAGGACGGGTACACGAGCGGAAAGTCGTAGGTCTTGTCGATGCCCAGGTAGACCTCTGGCCGCGCATTCAGACGCGAGCCGTCTTCGAAAGTGATATAGGCCTGGCGGCTGTCGTACAGGATCGGGATCGGCGGCTCGCCACGGTTGGAGGTGGACGAGGGGCGCTGGCGGTTTTTGTTGTAGGCGATGAGCTGTACGTAGAACTCCGGCCGCGAGTATTTCTCGCCGGGGTAGTTGACGTGCAGGCCTTGCGAAAATGGCCGGTCGCTCCACTGGGCGGCGTGGTCATAGAGGTACGTTTCCAGGTAGAGGGTGGTCTCGCCTTGCGGGCCAGGTACTTTGAACTGGAACCCGGATTGGCAGAGGTCCGCGTAGGCGGCGCGTTCGCGCTTCCAGGGGACGCACGCGGCCAGGGTGGTCATGGCAAGCAACAACAAGAGGGAGCTTGCGGATTTTAAGTTAGTCATGACCTTCCTTGGTTTGAATGCCTGTCACGGGTTAGTTTCGAAGCCCGAGCGTTGCAAGTTGTTGCGGCGAACGGCCTAAAAATCAGATTTAAACCCTATCTTGTAGTCCATTTCCCAAAGATACTCGCTGCGCCTGTTTTTCGTTGCGGTCGTTTTATCAGCATTTTAGTCTCGCCCGGTCGTTGCACATCAACGACTAGCTTTGACAGGCTGATGACGACCAAACACCCAGCTGTGCCTATGGCGGCTGTGTGTGGGGCACCTCGTGTGCGCCGGTTTGGTCTTCACCGGTCTGTCAACCCATACACAGCTGCCTCCACTTGTTTGACAGCAAGCGCTGGTCGCTCCATTGAGGACCAAATGATGCTGAAGATAGTCCCCGATCCACCCTACAATTTTCACTCCCTGGAAGACACCCTCATGATGGCCGCGGACTACGCACTCTGTGCCGAAGCCGTTGCCCAGCAGGCGATGTTGATGGAACCCAAGTCGCCCTCCTCCTTGTTGATCATGACCTCGATGCACGAGCTTGAAACCTTGCGCAGACTGCTTGAGGTGGCATTGGCGCAGGTGCAAATGCCGAATGAGCCGGGAGCGCAGCACTAAGGGCATCTACAACTTCAGGGAAATCAAACAATGGCCACAGAAGAAACCCGATTCACTGTCGGCAAAACCACCTTCTACCAAGGTGAAAACCAGACCCATCCACTGTTCCGCATCGAACCTGGCATCCCCTGCCAGAGCGCCCGCGAACAGGCCTCAGAACTCATGGGCTATGCCCGCGACCTGTCCATCGACGGCCTGATGGAAGACAAACCCCAGTTGCTTTGGGCCTCGCACTACCTCTGCGCCCTGGCCAAGGCCCTGCTCGACGATGCCGAACTGGGCATGATGACAACTCAAAAGTAACCACTTGTGGGAGCGGGCTTGCCCCGCGAAGGGCCGCAAAAGCGGCCCAGCAACTCAATTACCACCACGGACTCATACAGCGCCCAGGAATACAGGTACCCGCCTGGCCATCCCCTGTCTGCAAGCCCCCTCCCCACAGTCAATTTTTGTAAATTCTAGGTAAATTATTTTTCACATTTTCTTTTAAATGATTCTCGTTTGCGTTAATGTCCCGCCCCGATTGCATTCTGCCCCTGGAATCCAACCGCTCGACAAGGACAGTTACACGATGCCATTCCCACCTTTTTCCCGTGCCCTGCTCACCGTCGCACTGCTCGCCGCGACTGCGGTGCAGGCCGAGGAAATTCACGAGCTTGAACCGCTCCCCCCCACAGAACTGCAAGCCTCGTTCGTCACCGCCACGGGCGGCGGCACGGATGTGCGAGATGCACCGGCTAGCGTCAGCGTTATCACCCGGGAAGAGATCGAGCGCCAGCCGGTCTACGACCTGAACACCCTGCTACGCCGCATCCCCGGCGTCACAGGGGGTTACGGCCCCGTGGGCGAGCAGTCGAAGATCAAGCTGCGCGGCCTTGACGACAAATACACCTTGATCCTGGTGGACGGTAAACGCATCGGCAGCTCCGCCGACACTAACTACCGCCGTGATCTGGGTCGCCAGGACATCAACTGGATCTCGCCGAACATGATTGAGCGGATCGAGATCGTGCGCGGGCCGATGTCGTCGTTGTATGGCTCGGACGCCATGGGTGGTGTGATCAACATCATCACCCGCAAGGTATCCCGTGAGTGGAGCGGCTCGCTCAACGTCAATACCACGATCCCAGAAGACTCCGACCGCGGTCAGACCAACCAGACCAGCGTTAACCTCTCTGGCCCTGTCACCGACTCCCTGGGGCTGCGCCTGGGCGCCAACCTTACTCGGCGCGCTGCCGACGAAGCCGAGCCGCGCCTCGATGCACTAGGTGACTTCGTTTACAACGACGGCGCCGGCGGTTCCAAAGACCACAGCGTCAATGCCTTGCTTAATTGGCAGATCAACGACAACCATGAGTTGTCCTTCGAGGCTATCCAAGGCGTGGAGCGCTCGTGGTCGTCGAAGAAAACCTTTGGCGACTGGGGTGATACGGTCGGTGAGGGCTTCGGTGCCGGGCGCCTGACCCGTGATAGCTTCGTGGTCTCTCACCACGGCGACTGGGGCTTTGGTACCTCGCGTATCGACGCTTACCTGAACAAGTTCAACAACGAACTCAGCGAGGGCAAGGCCAACTCCGAAGAAAAAATCGTCGAGGGTAGCCTTAACATCCCGTTTGACCTGCTGGTAAACCAGCGCCTCACCGTAGGCGGCCAGTGGAAACGTGAGCAACTGACCAACACCGACACCCTGGGCACCGTACCGGTTGATTACCAAGGGGCAGTGGTGGGCGGCGCGGAGCTTGAGGGCGACTATTCTGCGCTGTTCATCGAGGACGAGCTGTTTCTGCTCGACAACCTATCGCTGACGTTGGGCAACCGCTTCGACCACAGCGACGAGTACGGCAACCACAACAGCCCACGTGCTTACGTGGTGTATCACCCTCACCCTGACTGGACCGTACGCGGTGGCGTGTCACGCGGCTTCCGTGCCCCCAGCCTGAAAGAAGGCAGTGCTGGCGCGGCGACCAACTCTGGCGGTCGCGGTTGTACATCATTGCGCCCGCTGGGTTATGTGACCGGCAGTTGCTGGATGGCAGGCAACCCGAACCTGCGTCCGGAAATCAGCACCAACAAAGAGATTGGCGTCTCCTTCGACCACGACGGTTGGGAAGCCAGCCTCACTTACTTCCACACCGACTTCAAAGACAAAATCGAGTATGCGCCGCTGGGGTATTTCCAGGGCCGCTGGTGGACCATGCTGGAAAATGCTGACAAAGCCCGCACCCGCGGCTGGGAAGGCAGCACCAAAGTGCCGTTGTGGGAAAACGCCAGCTGGCGCACCAACGCCACCTACATGCTCGAAAGCCGCAACCTGTCGACCGGTAAAGACCTGATCAGCTCGCCGAAGCTGTCGTTGTACAGCGCCATCGACTGGCAGATCACCGAACGGATCGGTACCGAATTGTCAGCTCAGCACGTGGGCAAGCAACGCGGCCTGGGTACCGACTTCGTCAAGCCATACACCACGTACGATCTGACCGCCAACTGGGCAGCCACCCACTGGCTTACCCTGAATGTCGGCGTGCAGAACCTGCTGGATGAAGACCCGCGTGATGACTCGACCAGCTATTACGTGCCTGGCCGGGCGTACTTTGCGGGGATAACTACTTACTTCTAATTGGCAGCGCACAACCCAGAATTCGCGCTTTTACGCGAATTCTGGGTTACTTGTGTGAGGCGCCATCAGCGCTCAAGCAGCAGCGACCCGTTCGCCATCACCGCTGACCTCGAATTGCCCCACCAGCTTCTGCAGCTTACCGGCATCCACCTTTACCTTCTGCGCGCTGTTTTGCAGCACCACTGCGGTCTGGCGCATCTCGCTGGAGGAGTGGTTAACCTGTTCGATGGTCTTGCCGTACTCGATGCTGCGGCGGTTGAGCTGCTGGATGATGGCGAACATGCCCTCCACCGCCTGGTGAAGTTGCACGTTCTCCGACGACGCATCCTCGGCCAGGCGCAAACTATCATCGACATTCTGCACCCCCTCCTCCATAAAACTCACCGCCTGCTGCGTTTCGTTCTGCAGGCCTTCGACCATGTGCCGGATATCGTCGGCCGCCCGCGCGGTGCGGGCCGCCAGACTGCGCACTTCATCCGCCACTACCGCGAACCCACGGCCATGCTCGCCCGCCCGTGCCGCCTCAATGGCGGCATTTAACGCCAGTAGGTTGGTCTGGTTGGTAATGTCGCTGATCAGCCCGGTGATATTGCCAATCTGCGCCATGCGGCTGTCGAGCAGTTGCACACTGGAGGCCGAGCGGGCCACCACATCGCGAATCGATTGGGTGCCTGCCTGCACAGCCAGGTACTGCTCGCGGGCGCGGCTGACCACCTCGTCCATGGCCTGCTTCATGTGTTCGGCGCTGACCGAAGCCTGCTGCAGCTCACCGAGCTGTTCCTCCATGATGATCATCATCTGGTGCACCGCATCGGCCACCTCGACAGAGCTCACGCTCGCTTCCTGGCTGCGCCCGAGCATCATCTGGTTGGTGCTGCCAACCGTGCGGCTGGCCTTGACCACCTGCCCCACCACGGCGTCCAGGCGGTCGATGAAACTGTTGATCCAGCGCGCCATGTCGCCACTCTCGTCATTGGCCAGGGCGCCAGTGTCCAGGCGCTGGCGCAGGTTGCCCTCACCCTCGGCGATGGTACGCAGCACACCGCTCATGCCGTTCAACCTGGCCGCCAGGCGCCTTGGCCCGAGCACGCCGAACAGCAGCGTAGCACCGACCATGCTGAGGGCCTGGATGGCGTCGTTCACCCCCTGTGGCAATCCGGCGTAATGCTGCACCAGGTAATTACAGCCGAACAGCCCAACCATGGTCGCCACGTAGGGTTTCATCAGCCGGTAGCTCAGCGAACGGCGGCGATAGACCTCCTCCAAGTCGGCCTCGCACATCATGCCCCAACGGTCGAGCGACCCTGGCAACTGGAAGGTCACGCCCTTGCCGACCACCGGCACATGGCGGTAGTCCGAATAACCAGGGTAAGTCACGAACAGGTTGGCGCCACGCCGGATGGTTTCCCGCACGCCGGGGTGCAGCTCACGCGTCGCGGGGTCGGTGAAGCGCAGCTCCAGCTCGGTATGGCGCTGCACCTGCACAGTGCTCCAGGGCGTACGCACGCCACTCTTGAGGTTTTCGCCATGAGTAAACGTCCCGTCCTCAAAGCGCGAACGGGACAAGGCGGTGCCTGGTTGCACGGTCGGGTCGAAACGCGATTGCACCATAAACAGATAGTTGTCGCCCGACTCGGCATAAATATGCCCGGCCTCGCGCTGGATCAGGTCGCCCAGCACATCATTGGGGACCCGGCCACACAGGCAGCCCAGGACGTTGCCCGCGTGCCTGATCGGCTGGTAGAACATCAGCGTCACCTCATCGTGAAAACGCGACGAGGATGGGCCGATCTGCAAGGTCAACGGGTCGCTGTAGGGCCCGTGAAGAAATGGCGCTTTCAGGCCATGGGCCAACGCCGCGAGCTGCTCGCTCTGCGTGCTTCCACGCTTTGGCCAGGTGGATACCCTGACGTTGCCCGTGCAGTCAATCACACTCAGTTCCGAAAAATCTTCGGCCTGTGCCAGCTTGTCGAGTAATGCCGAGGGCTGAATATGAGCGAAGTCTACTGCCAGGCATTCCGCCAACTCTGCCAGGTGATCCCATTGTTCGCGCGCCCAGTTGTGCAGCAATTGCACCCGCGTCTGGGCAATGGCTTCGAACGTCTGCTCGATTTCTACATAGTTCGAACGATTGAGGCGGCACGCCCAACTCATGCTGAACTTGCCGGCTTTGCCGAACCAGGGCAGCCAGCCCCGCTCGCTAGATGACAACTGCATGGAACTACTTGAAAGCGACATTAAGTTCACCATAAGCGACACAGATATCAAAATGCCAGCAACTTCCAGGCCAACTGTAATCCAAGCGCAATGCCGGGTAGTGGCTACCCCTAGACGCTCACTACTGGTGCATGAGGGCTGTGTTCCAGGCCACTTCGCACCCTGAAGGGGCGCGGCGGCTGCACTTAAGAATGCCGGGGCCGCTCCACCGATGCCCCCATTTACAGGGCATGCGCGAACATTGTGGGAGCGGCCTTGTGCCGCGATGGGCCGCAAAGCGGCCCCACTACAGGCGATGGGTAACTTAAGTGAACAGCATTAAATTCGCGCTTCTAGGCGAATTCTGGGTTAGGTGGATAGCAACTCGGTGGCGCATGGCGCTCAGCCGAAATGCGCCTGGCGATGGCAGTTGGGACAAACTACACAGACGTTACCCAAATCATCCAGGCCGCCATCCGACAGCCTGACGATGTGATGGACTTCAAGATAAGGGCTCGCGTCCGATTTCCTTTTGAAGGGCGCAGGCTTTTGGCAAACCTCGCATAAACCGTCAGCCCTGTGAAGAGCCTCGGCCACTACATCGGGATCCCTGAGGAAGTAAGTAGAGGTCGTGGTGAACTTGACGGGCGCCGCCCCTTTTTTCTTCGCCAACCTGGCTTGGCGCGCCACGGCTGTATCGTTCAACGCCACTTGGACTTGAGCGTCGTGCACCCTACGGTACTGAGCGATTGCACCCTGAGCGTGGTCTATCAACAGCTCCGAATGCTCCACGGCTTCTCGAATTCGGTGCAGTGTCACACCCCTGAGTTGCTCATAGTACTGAATGTGCAGTCTCGTAGCAGTCAATGCCTGCCCCAGCGCTTCTTCACCGGCGTCTCTGAAGATACCCTGCAGATAGAGCACCGTCGTCGGCACATTAATCGCCCGATGGTAGCATCTGCCACGGCGCATGATCCGATAGACATTGATCAAGTCGTTAGCGTAAGTCGTACCCACTCCTTCCCTGGTCAAGCATTCGACCCCCTGCCTCAGGGTAAGGCTGCGGTCATGTACACGCATCGCCACTTCATACGCTAACTGGATCTGATCAGACGTGAGGAGGTTGGCCAAGATTATCTCTTCCCAAAAAAGCAGCAGGATGCCACTACCTGCGTAAGAGCTCCCAGTGCTACATCAAGGGCAAGTTCAAAAGCCTCGATTGGTAGAAGGACGGGGTCAAACGGTAGGTGACAAAGTTCACTTGAACATTGGCGGAATGATGCAGTTGCTAAGCGGCCAACGTGACGAAGTACACAACACGCCGGAGGAGTAGGACGCCTGGATCGGGGTCGGTGCTGCTTCAGGCCTGCATTATCCAGGGCGCTTCAAGTGCAGCTCCATGGATTGTGACGTCAAAGCCGAGCCTTGACGCAACGGCTCAGGTTCCCCGACTGGGCGGAAGCCACTTGATTGGTACAACTGCATCGCCGGGCTGTCTGCGAGGGTCACACCCAAACAGACACGCTGCGCACCGCGCGATACAGCCCAGGCGGTGGCGGCATCGAGTAGAGCTCTTCCGGCGCCTGTTCCGCGTGACGACGGGGCTACCCACATCTGGAAAAGCTCAACGACAGGGGGTTCAGCGTCCAAGGACTTACACCACACCAAGCCACAGGGTTGAGTGTGTTGATAGGCAATCAAGACCTGTGCGCTGGTGGAAGTGACAGCTGCAGAGATACGTGCTGCCCAGTCTGAATCGTCTCTGGCAGCCTCATGTTCGTAGCGGCTTGAGAAGGCATCGGGTGAGTCGCGCAGGGCCTGCAAACGTAGGTCCCGGTAGACTCGCCATTCACTTGGCGCTAATGGGTGGATCGACAGCATGCTCCCTCCGGTTGATTTCCATATGCAATGAGTGACTTGTACATGAGAACCGGCGAGCTTGTCGAAGCGTGAGAGCTGGTTGCCGGAGTTTGCGCGATACATGCAGTTACGCCTAACGGCAGAAAAATCAGATTCAGCCCCTTTCTTGTAGGGCATTTCCCAAAGATACTCACGGCGCCTGTTTTTCGTTGCGCATGGTCAACGTGGATTCTAGTCTCGGCCGGTCGCTGCTAATTCAGCGATCGGTTTTGACAGACCGTCGTCGTTGTCCTCATGTGCACACTTTTATGGTGGCTGTGCGTGCGGGCACCCTCTGGTGCGCCGAGTGCCAACGTCTCGGTCTGTCAACCCGCGTACAGCTGCCACCTTCTTGTTTGACAGCAAGGTTGCGGTAGCTCCATCTTCTTACGTTGGAGTTACACCATGCTCAAGATCGTCCCCGATCCACCCCACAACTTTCACTCCCTGGAGGACACCCTCATGATGGCCGCGGACTACGCACTCTGTGCCGAAGCCGTTGCCCAGCAGGCGATGTTGATGCAACCCAAATCGCCCTCCTCCTTGTTGATCATGACCTTGATGCACGAGCTTGAAACCTTGCGCAGACTGCTTGAGGTGGCATTGGCGCAGGTGCAAATGCCGACTGAGCCGGGAACGCGGCACTAAGGGCATCTACAACTTCAGGGAAATCAAGCAATGGCCACAGAAGAAACCAGCTTCACTGTCGGCAAAACCACCTTCTACCAAGGTGAAAACCAGACCCATCCACTGTTCCGTGTCGAACCCGGCATCCCCTGACAGAGCGCCCGCGAACAAGCCTCAGAACTAATGGGCTATGCCCGCGACCTGTCCATCGACGGCCTGATGGAAGACAAACCCCAGTTGCTTTGGGCCTCGCACTACCTCTGTGCCCTGGCCAAGGCGCTGCTCGGCGATGCCGAACTGGGCATGAAGAAAACTTGAAAGTGTTCATCATTGCGGGCTAAGCGCAGTCCTTTTGGGGCTAGCTTGCCCGCTAAAGGCCGCAAAGCAGCTCCTACGATTCAACCACCAGCGCATACTCTCCTCCCTCGCCTTAGACAACTACCACTCGACCAATCGTCTTGTGATGCCGTTAGACCCATCTTCGTCCGTGAGGACGCTGCAAATGGCTGCTCGCCGAAAACGGCTAAGACGCTGCGACATTACTGCGGCCAGTATCGGGGGCACCCCGTCATTCCGCTCCGCTTGATGGAGTTCAGACCAAAAACGCCGACACGTGTCGCTTTGCACATCGTCTACCCTGCCTCAAAGATCTCTGCCGAGGCATCAAGGTTGCCTACTTTTTCTATATTCGTTGTAGGAAATTTCCTTTCTACTCATAAGAACTCGCGTTAAAGTCACTGCGATAAGCCTGCATTTAGGACGCGAGATGCAATTTTTTTGGGTAAACCTCGGCGCCACCCACAAGGAAGCCAAAAACGGTCAGTTTCTATGGGCTCCTCTCAGCTCACTATCCAAGCATGGAAAGGTGCAATTCCGAGTTCACTGGGATAACGTCGCCAGGGTCAAGCCCGGTGATTTGATTTTCTGCTATCACGACAATTACATCCGGGGTATCGCGACAGCTCAGTGCAACCCGTACATAGCTGAACGTCCTCCACGTTCGTCATTCAAAGAGTGGCAGAATGAAGGTCATCGCGTCGACATTACTTACAACGAGCTGAAGCGCCCGATACGCAGCGAGGACATTGCTGAGATCTACATGCTGCGATTTGACCCTCGCACTAAACCTCGACTATTCAATAGTGCCAGCGGTATCAATCAGATTTACATGGCTTGTCTGCCTGCTGATGCTGGCCAATTCCTTCTTGAGCAAACTGGGACTCTAGCCGAGTATGAAAATCGCATAATTGATTCCGGCTCATCTCACAAAGTAAGCATTACAACTAGAACGGCGCTGATCGAAGCGAGGGTTGGTCAGGGGGCATTTCGATTAGGACTGCTAGGCCGCTGGGCTGGCAAATGCGCTCTCACCGGCCTACAAAACCCCAATCTACTGGTTGCCTCTCATATACACGCGTGGAGCCTAGCTGATAATGCCGAACGTTTAGATACCGATAATGGCCTGCTTTTAGCAGCACACATCGACTGCTTGTTTGATTCCGGGCTAATTTCATTTTCGCAAAATGGTGACATTCTTATCAGTGACAAGCTGAAGGAAGAGGAACGCCATATTTTGCGATTATACGAATTCACAAGAATCAACCAATTGAGCGATGGAAATCGAATGTATCTTGCGAAGCATCGAGAACGGTTTAGCTTCGGCTGAGTAAGCTTTAAAGCACATGACCAGCTATTACGTGCCTGGCCGGGCGTACTTTGCCGGGCTAACCAGTTACTTCTGAGTTGGTGCGGTACCCAGCAAACATTTGCAGTGTTTACGTGGGCGGCCAGGCTGGATCGGTGGGATGTTGACCCAAGTGCATGTTCGGCTGGCTGAAAGAAAGCCTCCGAAATGTCACGTGCTTCGACAAGCTTGCATAAAGCTACGCCGCCATGGTCTCGTTGGCGTGTTCCATGCGCTGTCTGCGACACCTCGTTTCAGACAGCACATGGGAACGCCGATCTGCTTTAGAGGTTCAGGGCCTCTGGCTGAGAGCGGCCTTACAGAAAGGCGACCGTTTTCATGTGACCATCACGCGAGGTAACTCGCAGGAAAGACCCTTCATGGTACGAAAAGCAAGCCCCGCTGCCACCTCGGACTGGGTCATACGTAGCGCTCAACCTGGCAGCGTAGAACGGATCGAAGCATGGTTCGGCAGCCATGGCTACGACCCGCATCGTCACGACACCTACTCGATCGGCCGCACCCTCGCCGGCGTGCAGAGCTTTCACTACAAGGGGGCGCTGTGCCACGGCGTACCAGGTAATACGCTCGTCCTCCACCCTGACGAAGTCCATGATGGTATGGCCGGTACGGATGCGGGCTTTCGCTACCGGATGGCCTACATCGACCCGGCGCTGATTCAAAACGTGCTCAGCGGTGAGCCATTGCCCTTCATTGCCGGCGGGCTGACCCGCGACCCGCGCCTGTACCGCGCCAGTGAAGCCTTCGTGCAGGCACTGGATCACCCACTGGAAACGCTGGAGGAGCAGGACGCCGTCTATGACCTGGCCATGGCGCTGCGTGCGGTCGGCGGCAAGCCACGCGGCCGCAAACGCCTGGACTACCGCTCGGCCGAGCGCGCCCGGGCGTTCATCATGGAACACCTTCAACAGGGCATCACCCTGGAGATGCTCGAACAGGCCAGCGGCCGCGAGCAATGGAGCTTGTCACGCGACTTCCGCGCCCTTTATGGCACCAGCCCCTACCGCTTTGTCACGCTGCGGCGCCTGGACACTGCTCGGCGGCTGATGCTGGATGGCTTCACGCTGGTCGATGCAGCACTGGCTGCTGGCTTTCACGATCAGAGCCACATGACACGGCACTTCACCCGCAGCTATGGCGTGTCGCCATTGCGCTGGCTGGAACGCTTGCGGCCTTCCCGCTGACTTGCAGGATCGTACAAGAGCGGCGTGCGTTGGGTTGGATAGGCTGATCACCTCAACTACAGAGGATCCGTCATGTCCGACGCCAACACGCAACGCGCATCATGCCCTGTGAACCTGACCCAGAAGGCTTCACTGATTGAACAGCAGTGGAGCCCCAGGGTGGTCGCGGAAATGAACGACTACCAGTTCAAGGTCGTGCGAATCGAAGGTGAATTCATCTGGCATTCGCACCCGGAGACCGATGAAGCGTTTCTTGTGCTTGAAGGCACCTTGCGCATCGATCTGCCAGAGGGCTGCGTTTATGTGAACCCCGGCGAATTGTATGTCGTGCCACGTGGGGTGGAACACAGGACAGCGGCGCAGGGGGAAGCGAAACTGATGATGATCGAGCCACGCGGCGTGGTGAATACCGGCCATGAAGGCGGTGAGCGGACGGCTTTGAACGACGTCTGGATTTGAGTTGATCGTCTCAATAGACGATACCGGGATGCGCGTAGAACCGCGAGCACACTATGCGTATATGGAACTAAGATCCTCAATGCTGTAGAAAATCGTGAATCCGGCGCTTTAATAGCTATCGCTTCAGAGGACCGCTATATGGGCATCCGCAGCTTAGCGAAAAACCTGCCTCCAGACCCCGCCAAAGAAGGCTGGGTGCTTGGGTGGGGCGTCCTTCGGGATAGGCATCCATGGCATTTTGTCGACGTCTATGCAGACCAGAAGACAGCCAAGGCGGAGGCGGAGCGCCTTGGTGATGGCTACGTCGTTGAGTACGGGTCACACCGCCTTGGCTCGAAGGAATTCGTATGCGGTACCACCCTGCCTGAAGGCTAACGGCAGCGGATCTGTCCTCCTGTCCACTCATCCAGCCTTCGTAACCACACTCTGCCGCAGCGCGAAAAATGCGGGATCCTGACGCACAGGGGAGCAGACCTGCTGACACGGCCGCCGATGCAGTGGGCGAGTAAGATTACGGAGTTACTGCCGTACAAATGGGGCCACCGTTGATTGCGCCAGCTGTGAAAGGATACTCTCATTCGAGGGGGGACTATAAAGGAGGAGATCATGGAAAAAACAATCAGACTCGCCAACCTAGCGGATATCGATGCCATTTTTGATATTCGAACCAGCGTTCACGAAAATCACTTATCCCTTGATCAGCTCGCGGAAATCGGGATTACTCCTAGAACGATACGACAGGCAATTATAGAGGCCCCATGCGCTTGGGTCGCCGAGGTCAATGGTGCCCCTGTAGGCTTTTCCATGGCCAATGTCGAAGACGGATGTGTGTTTGCCGCTTTCGTTCTACCCGAATTCGAAGGGAACGGATTAGGGCGCAAACTGATGGATAAAGCAGAGACTTTCCTATTTCAACACCACCAGACTATCTGGTTAGAAACAGCTGAGGCTAGCCGTGCGAGTGGCTTCTATCGAAACCTCGGCTGGCAGCCCGTGAAGACCTTACCAGAAGGTGATATTCGCTTTGAAAAGTGCCAGAAATAGTAATCAACAAATGTACTGATGATTTGAGGTTGGTCAAAGACGACCTGAAGCACACCTTCGGCAGGCGCCTGAAAGCGGCAGGTGCAACAGAGGAAGATCGGAAATCGTTTCTGAGACACAAGACCACCTACTCTGGTGCAGAGCTGGCGTAAGCGTCCGGCCAACTCACCTTGCTGACCCCAACGCCAGAGGCGATGGTGTCCACCTAATTTAGGTGGACACCATTTCTAGCCTTTAAGGGGGTCTTTCCATGCAGCCACAACGCCGATCCTATTCCAAATCCTTCAAGGCCCAGGTAGTCCAAGAGTGCGCTCAGCCCGGCGCGTCGATTGCCAGCGTCGCGCAGCACCACAGCCTTAACGCGAACCTCGTCCATAAATGGATTCGGGTACAAACTAACAAAGCTCTGGAGCTGCAACCTGCTTTCATTCCTCTACCTTTGCAGCTCGCCGGAGGGCATTCGCAGGCTCCGTCATCGAGCATCTGCGTTGAAATCCAGCATTCGCGTGGCACCGTCAAAGTGAATTGGCCGACCGAAAGCGCTGCCGCCTGTGCCTCCTTTCTGCGAGACCTATTGCGGTGATTCGAATCGATGCGATCTGGCTCGCCACCGAACCGATGGACATGCGCGCCGGCACCGAAACGGCGTTAGCCCGGGTCATTGCGGTGTTCGGTGCGGCGAAGCCGCACTGCGCTTATCTGTTCGCCAATCGCCGCGCCAATCGGATGAAAGTTCTGGTGCATGACGGCGTGGGTATCTGGCTGGCGGCGCGACGATTGAATCAAGGCAAGTTTCACTGGCCCGGCATTCGGCACGGATCGGAGGTCGAACTCGATAACGAGCAACTTCAGGCTTTGGTACTGGGCTTGCCATGGCAACGGGTCGGTGCTGGCGGCTTGATCACAGTGCTGTAACGCCTGCCATTAGCCCATCGGTTTATCGCTGCTGACTTCCGGCTCTGACACAATCAGCGGCATGACTTCCTCGCCCAATCTCGATCAAATGACACCGGAACAGCTACGTGCCTTGGCCGAACAGACCTTACAGTTGCTGTCCCAGGTCGACTCGATGAGCCAGAAAATCCACCGCCTTGAAACGGTCAACGAGCAACTCTCTCATGAGATCGCCATCCTCAAGCGACACAAGTTCGCCAAGCGCAGCGAACAGCTAAGCCCTGACCAAGGTAGCTTGCTCGACGATCTGCTCGACACTGATATCGCGGCCATCGAGGCCGAGCTAAAGGCGGTCAATCCGCCACCTGCGACGGACAAGCTACGTCAGAAACCCAAGCGTGCGCCGCTGCCACCGCAGTTCCCACGTACAGTGATCCGTCACGAGCCAGAAAACACCCAGTGCGTCTGCGGCTGCCAACTTCAGCGCATTGGCGAAGACGTCAGCGAGAAGCTCGATTACACACCCGGCGTGTTCACCGTCGAGCAGCATGTGCGTGGAAAATGGGCCTGCCGCCAGTGCGAAACACTGATCCAGGCGCCGGTGCCGGCCCAAGTGATCGACAAGGGCATTCCGACCGCAGGCCTGTTGGCCCATGTGATGGTGGCGAAGTTCGCCGACCATTTACCGCTGTACCGGCAGGAGAAGATTTTTGCTCGGGCCGGGCTGGCTATTGCTCGCTCGACACTGGCGCAATGGGTCGGACAGACCGGCGTACAACTCCAACCTCTGGTCGATGCGCTGCGTAAACAAGTGTTGGCCCAAGGCGTGATCCACGCCGATGAGACTCCGGTTCAGATGCTAGCGCCAGGCGAGAAGAAAACTCACCGCGCTTACGTCTGGGCCTACAGCACCACGCCGTTTTCGGCGCTCAAGGCTGTGGTTTATGACTTCAGTCCCAGTCGTGCAGGCGAGCATGCGCGCAACTTCCTTGGGCGGTGGAGCGGCAAGCTGGTATGCGATGATTTCGCTGGCTACAAAGCCGGTTTCGAGAAAGGCATCACCGAAATTGGCTGCATGGCCCACGCCCGTCGCAAGTTTTTCGATCTGCACGTGGCGAACAAAAGCCAGCTGGCTGAACAAGCGCTGTACTCGATTGGCGGCTTGTACGAAGTTGAACGCCAGGCTCGGGACATGAGCGCTGAGGATCGTTGGCGAATACGCCAGGAAAAGGCAGCCCCGATCATCAAAACGCTGCATGATTGGATGTTGGCCCAGCGTGATCTGGTGCCCAACGGATCGGCAACAGCCAAAGCCCTGGATTACAGCCTTAAACGCTGGGTAGCGCTAACGCGCTACCTGGACGATGGTGCTGTACCCATCGACAATAACCAAGTGGAGAACCAGATCAGACCATGGGCACTTGGGCGCTCAAACTGGTTGTTTGCCGGATCGCTTCGCAGTGGCAAACGGGCGGCTGCTATCATGAGTCTGATCCAGTCGGCGCGCATGAATGGGCATGATCCGTATGCCTATCTCAAGGATGTACTGACGCGGCTGCCAACGCAAAAGGCAAGTCAGATCGAACAACTGCTGCCGCATCATTGGATAGGTGGCTGATCTGCGCGAGGCCTATTTCCCGTACCCTCACGGACAAACGATACTAAGGACAGATATGCGAATTCGAGCAACAAGCGAGAACGACTGGATGCTACTCAAGCGCGTCAGGCTTGCCGCGCTTCTGGATACGCCGACAGCCTTTGGCGTCAGTTACAAGACTGCTGCTGACTATGACTGCGACCAGTGGAAACAAAGAGCCTCATCTACGGGAACCGAGTTCTGGCTGGCGTTCGAAGAAGGCAGGCCCGTCGGGATGGTCGGTGCCGCAGTCAGTGAGTCAGAGCGCTTCAATTTGATTGGGATGTGGATTGAGCCCGCAGCTCGGGGGGCTGGCATCGCAAAAGAACTGGTGGATATCGTAAAGGCTCGATCCACTGAGAGAGGTTTTGACGGCGTTTTTCTGGATGTCTCTCCTGAAAACGTTAGAGCCTCAAGCTTCTATTTGAAACAGGGGTTTGTCTTCCTGGATGAATGGGAGCCATTGGAAAGTCATCCGCATATTACTGTTCAGACTATGGTGTGGACGAAGCAGTGACCTCACCCTAAAAGGGTTGCAGCTAGGCCATCGCAATGTGACTTCCCAGGACGCTTACACTGGGCCTGCCGTGGCAGCGAGTCGGCTCAGGCGGTGTGATCAGCGTGCTCTAACCGCCGGCCATTTGGCCGGTCTGCGTGTCGTCGTTTCGTGCCTGCTCTGGCACAATCGGCGGCATGACTTTCTCGTCCAATCTCGACCAGATGACCCCGGAATAGCTTTGTGCCTTGGCGGCACAGGCGTTGCAATTACAGTCCCAAGTCGAGGCGATGAGCAAAAAGATCCGGAACGATGAAACCGTCATTGAACAGCTGACCTACGAAATCGCCCTTCTCAAACGCCACAAGTTTGCCAAGCGCAGCGAGCAAATTAGCCCGGCTCAGGGCAGCTTGCTGGATGACCTGCTCGATACAGACCTTGAAGCTATCGAGGCAGAGCTGAAACAGCTCGCCGACACACCGTGCGACTGATATAAGCCTGCTTCTGCCACACTGCTGGGCGCCGGATTTAGCGTCCTAACCAAGCGGACGTTTTGCCTTTGTGATGGATAACCGAAAGGAAGAAATATGACGTTGCATCAGGATTTTAAAATTTTGCTGTTTTCTTATGGCACCTTGCAGGACAAGGCCGTTCAGGTCGCCAACTTTGGCCGAGAGCTAGCAGGGCAGCTGGATCACATGGCCGGTTACAAAGAGTCCTACGTTGAAATTACTGACCCGGAGGTGCTTGCCACTAGCGGGAAAACACACCATCCAATTGTCATCCCTAGTGCAAACCCTGAGGAGACTGTTCCAGGCATGGTCTTCCAGATAACCCCACAAGAGCTACGTGCAGCGGATGCCTACGAGGTTTCCGACTACAAGCGTGTTGCAGTGGGGCTTGTCTCCGGGTTGACGGCATGGGTGTATGTAAAAGCCTAACGACTTCAAGAAGTTCGTTGGCGCACAGTGAGCCCAGCATTTCCGGTGAAGTCGACCGCTTAAGCAGTCGGCACTGGCCACCTGAATGCTGGGATTCGCAATGTGTGTTCTCGGAACGCTTACGAGCTGGCAACTGATAGAAGCGGCAAACAAAGCCACAGCGACGGACTCGCGTGGGCCGGTGCTGACAAATCTGAAGAGGAGGCAGGCGTAAAAACCTAAGAAGTCACGCAAAAGTCACGCACATGAAAAAGGCCACTCCTTGCGGAAATGGCCTAAGTCATTGGGATTATTGGTCGGGACGGAGTGAT
>NZ_JANIAG010000095.1:0-21413 GCF_028682155.1 Pseudomonas sp. 39004 | reverse complement strand
CTTTCTTCATGATTCCCTCCGAATTGAGGGTGCGGAATATAGCAAAAGGCCATCATCACAAAAAGCCCGGCGTTGAAGCGAGTTTTCGCTTTCCCCTACGAGAAAACTTGGGGACTGGGGATAATCTGTTTTGGGACTTCGGTCTTTTTCGACCCACAAAGAAAAACCCCGCAGACGTTAATCTGCGGGGCTTTCGAATAATGGAGGCCGAGGTCGGAATCGAACCGGCGTAGACGGATTTGCAATCCGGAGCATAACCACTTTGCTACTCGGCCTCAAAGTTCGGAGTTAGCCGCTTGCGCTTTGCTATCCCCTTGAAACACTGAACCTTTTTCAAAGTTCGCTGCGTTTCGATGGGCGCCATTATGTCTGCATTCAATGAACCTTGCAACCCCCTGAACAGAAAAAAATTTCAAGGGGTTCAAGGTGTTAGCGCAAGCGGCCGAGTTTGCTCCAAAGCCCCACCACGGTGTTCTCCACCGTGCCGCTGGCAGCCATGCCGATGCGCTCCTGCAGGCTCTTGCGTTCGGCAAAGTGCAAATGGAACAGATTGGCGTTGCGGGCGCGGTCGCTGAGGTATTCGTCGCTGGTCTGCAGCTCGTCCACCAGCTTGCGGTTAAGCGCTGCCACGCCCAGCCAGACTTCGCCGGTGGCCACTTCGTCCATGTGCAGCTGTGGCCGATAGCGAGCGACAAAGTCCTTGAACAGCTGGTGGGTGATGTCCAGGTCTTCCTGGAACTTCTCCCTGCCCTTCTCGGTGTTTTCGCCGAACACCGTGAGGGTGCGCTTGTATTCGCCGGCGGTGAGCACCTCGAAATCGATGTTGTGCTTCTTCAGCAGACGATTGACGTTGGGCAATTGGGCTACCACGCCAATCGAACCCAGCACGGCAAAGGGTGCGCTGACGATCTTCTCGCCAATGCAGGCCATCATGTAGCCACCACTGGCAGCCACCTTGTCGATGCACACGGTCAGCGGGATGCCCGCTTGGCGAATTCGCGCCAGTTGTGAAGCGGCCAGGCCATAGCTGTGCACCAGGCCACCGCCGCTTTCGAGCCGCAGCACTACCTCGTCACGTGGGGTAGCGAGGGTCAGCAGGGCGGTGATCTCGTTGCGCAGGCTCTCGGTGGCCGAGGCCTTGATGTCGCCATCGAAATCGAGCACGAAGACCCGGCTCTTTTCTTCAGCCTTGGCTTTTTTCTGCTGTTTTTCCGCCTTTGCCTGCTGCTTGCGCAAGGCCTTGAGCTGAGCCTTGTCGAGCAAACCCGACTCCAGGCGCTCGCGCAGCTCTTTATAGAACTCGTTCAGGCGCGTGACCTGCAATTGCCCGCCCGGTTTGCGCCGCCCCTTGCCGCGCAAACCGGCAATGGCCGACAACACCACCAGGATGGCAATCACCAAGGTGGCGGTTTTAGCGAGAAAGCTTGCGTATTCTGCAAGAAACTCCACGTTGACTCCTTCAAAGACTGGCGCCGGTTCAGCGCGTAACTGCTACAAGCATACCGGTGCGCCTGAGGCGCTGCCAGCCGGTGTAAACGCTGGCAACACAGTTCAAACAACCTTTTCAAACGCTTGTATGTTTTTTCGTTGACAGCCTGTGTGGCACATCCTAACCTCGCAGCAACCTCCAACAGGCCGGATACCTTCGTGGGCAACCTCTACCTGATCCGACATGGCCAAGCCTCCTTCGGTGCCGAAGACTACGACGTCCTCTCAGCCGTCGGTGTGCGTCAGAGCCAGGCCCTGGGCGAACACCTGGCTCAGCTCGGTGTGCGGCTGGATCGTTGCGTGGCCGGCGACCTGCGCCGTCAGCAGGATACCGCACGCCTGGCGTTGGAGGCCTTGCACGCCAGCGGCTGCCAGGTGCCTGCTGTCGAGACCGTCGCGGCGTTCAATGAGTTCGATGCCGACGGGGTGATCCGCGCCCTGCTGCCGGGGCTGATGGAGCAAGAACCCAACGCCCTGCACATCTTGCGCAATGGCGCGCAGCACCGCAGTGAATTCCAGCGCCTGTTCGCCTTGATGGTGCAGCGCTGGCACGATGGCGAGCATGCCGATGACGGCCTGGAGACTTGGCAGGCCTTCACCGCCCGCGTCCAGAAGGGCTTGCAACGTGTGCTCGAAACCGCAGGCAGTGGCGACAACATCGCCATCTTCACCTCCGGCGGCACCATCGCCGCCCTGCTCCACCTGGTCACCTGCATTACCCCCAGCCAGGCTTTCGCGCTGAACTGGCAAATTATCAACACGTCGCTCAGCCAGCTGAAGTTCCGCGGCCGCGACGTGGCACTGGCTTCCTTCAACAGCCAAGCCCATGTGCAGCTGTTGAGGGCGCCGGAGCTCATTACCTACCGATGAGCCCGGCTTGTTGTGTCCCTGCGGGGACGTGAAAATCACTCTATAAGGAATGCGCCATGACCTCCGTAGCTGATGCCGTTAAGAAGATGCAAGAGAAGTTCAACCCAGCCGCTGCCGCCGGCCTGGACCTGGTGTTCGGCTTCGACATCACCGACGAAGGCAAAAAGTACGCGCTGATCGTCAAGGACGGTACCTGCGACATCCAGGAAGGCGAGAACCCAGACGCCAACTGCACCCTGGTGCTGGACAGCGAGACCCTCAAGGGTATCGTCAGTGGCGAGACCGACGGCATGCAGGCCTTCATGGGCGGCAAGCTGCGCGTCGAGGGCGACATGATGCTGTCGATGAAGCTGAGCGAGCTGTTCCCTTCCTGAGTGACGGGCACGCCGAGCGATGAAAAAACCGAAGCCTGACCGGCTTCGGTTTTTTTTTGCCCACCCCATCAAGGCGATTGATCCACCTGCAACACCCTTGTCTATATGACTGCCAGGACGCTTGTTCCAGTTCCCGCAGGCCATTAAATTAGCCAATAGTCCTTGCGATCGATTATAAGGAAAACGCATGACGCTCACCGATCAGTCCACCCAGGTACGCCCCGGCGAAGAACTCGACGCGGCCGTCATCGACCCTTATCTCAAGGCCCATATCCCCGGCCTGGCGGGTTTGCCGAGCATCAGCCAGTTCCCTGGCGGCGCCTCCAACCTCACCTACCTGGTCAGCTACCCGGGCCGCGACTTCGTGCTGCGCCGGCCGCCGTTCGGCCACAAGGCCAAGTCGGCCCACGACATGGGCCGCGAGTTCCGCATTCTCAATCAGCTCAACGATGGCTTCCCGTACTGCCCCAAGGCGTACGTGCACTGCACCGACGAGCGCCTGATAGGCGGCGAGTTCTACGTGATGGAGCGGGTCAAGGGCATCATCCTGCGCTCGGACATCCCCGCTGAACTCAACCTCGACGCCGCCAAGACCGAAGCCCTGTGCAAAAGCTTCATCGACCGCCTGGTGGAACTGCACCAGATCGACTATCAGGCCTGCGGGCTGGCCGACCTGGGCAAGCCGCAAGGCTATGTGCAGCGCCAGATCGAGGGCTGGACCAACCGCTATGCAAAAGCCATCACCGAGGATGCGCCACGCTGGGAGCGGGTCATCGCCTGGCTGCACGAGAAGATGCCCGCCGACCATCCGCGCCCCGGCATCGTGCATAACGACTACCGTTTCGACAACGTGATCCTCGACGCCGACAACCCGATGCGCATCATTGGCGTGCTGGATTGGGAGATGGCCACGATTGGCGACCCGCTGATGGACCTGGGCAACAGCTTGGCCTACTGGATCGAAGCGGGCGACCCGGCGCCGGTGCAACTGATGCGCCGCCAACCCAGCAACGCCCCCGGGATGCTGAGCCGTCGCCAGTTCGTCGATTACTACGCCGAGCGCGCCGGTATCCGCCTGAACAACTTCGATTACTACTATTGCTATGGCCTGTTCCGCCTCGCCGGCATCGTGCAACAGATCTACTACCGCTTCTACCACGGCCAGACTCAGGACAAGCGCTTCGCTCAGTTCATCCACATGAACCGGCTGCTGGAGCAGATGGCCTTGAAGGTCATCGCCCACACCACGCTCTGACGACAGACAACAAGGAAAACAGCATGTCCAAGACCCACTTGTTCGACCTTGACGGCAAGATCGCCTTCGTTTCCGGCGCCAGCCGCGGCATCGGTGAAGCCATTGCCCACCTGCTGGCCCAGCAGGGCGCACACGTGATCGTCTCCAGCCGCAAGCTGGACGGCTGCCAGCAGGTCGCCGAGGCGATCATTGCCGCCGGGGGCAAGGCGACTGCAGTGGCCTGCCACATCGGCGAGATGGAGCAGATCCAGCAGGTGTTCGCCGGTATCCGCGAACAGTTCGGGCGCCTGGATATCCTGGTCAACAACGCCGCCACCAACCCGCAGTTCTGCAACGTGCTGGACACCGACCTGAACGCCTTCCAGAAGACCGTGGACGTCAACATTCGTGGTTACTTCTTCATGTCGGTGGAAGCCGGCAAGCTGATGCGCGAACACGGCGGCGGCAGCATCATCAATGTGGCGTCGATCAACGGCGTCTCGCCAGGGCATTTCCAGGGCATCTATTCGGTGACCAAGGCTGCGGTGATCAACATGACCAAGGTCTTCGCCAAGGAATGTGCACAGTTCGGCATCCGCTGCAATGCGCTGCTGCCAGGCCTGACTGACACCAAGTTCGCCTCGGCACTGGTGAAGAACGACGCTATCCTCAACGCCGCCCTGCAGCAGATCCCGCTCAAGCGCGTGGCCGACCCCAAGGAAATGGCCGGCGCGGTGCTGTACCTGGCCAGCGATGCCTCCAGCTACACCACCGGCGCCGCACTCAACGTCGACGGCGGTTACCTGTCCTGATCAGGCCTTGATTGCCTGCAGGGTGTAGCTCAAAGGCAGGCGTGACGGCTGCTGACGCAAGCGCCACTCGCCGTCGGCGCCTTTGTCCATCTGGCCCGGCAGCGCCTCCCAAGGGATGCTCTGGTGCTCGACCAGAGCTGTCAGTTGCAGCCCATGCGCCAGCAACGCACTGATCACCTCGCCCAGGCCGTGGTTCCACTCATGGGTCTCGGTATGGACCAGGCGCTGATCGGTTTCGACGTATGTCTGGTCGTTATGCCAGACCGTCGGGGTGTCGTGCTCGAAGTACGGATACTCGATCAACAGGCGGTCCTGATGGTCTTCGTTGACCGCCATCAGCATCGGGTGGCCATCGCGCAGGAACAACCGCCCACCCGGTTTGAGCAGGGCTGCCACCGTACGCGCCCACGGTTCGATGTGGGGCAGCCAGCAGAGTGCGCCGATGCCGGTATAGACCAGGTCGAAGCTACCTGCGGGCAACACCTGGTCGGCGGCATAGACATCCGATTCCACATAGACGATCGGCACCGCGCAGCGCTCGGCGAGTGCCCGCGCCTCGGCCAGCGAAGCCCCGGAATAATCCAGGCCGCAGACCTTCGCGCCCAGGCGGGCGAGCGAGAGGGTATCGGTACCGATGTGGCACTGCAGGTGAACGGCGTTGAGCCCGCGGATATCGCCTAGCAACGGCAGGTCGAAGCGAACGGTTTCGGAAAGATGCGCCGGGTGCTCTACGAGCCGTTCGACCTCATAGTCTTTCGAGGCGGCATGCAAGGGGGCGCGTTCGTCCCAACTGCTGCGGTTGAGTTGCAGTGATCGGTCCATACTCACGTCCTTGTCTACGTGTCGTGTATTGGCGGCCCTGGTCAGGCCTTCATCATTACAGGCAGGTCGCCGCCGCCGCGCGCCGTTGCAGGGCCACACTGTCATTGTTTTGCGCGTAGTAGTCGACCCGCGTTCCACCTGCTTGCGGATAGATATCCACGAACGCTTCGGCATCGCGGGTATACACCGTGAAACCACCCAGCTTGCGCGGCTCCAGGTAGCCACTGGCATCGACTCCGAACACCGCCTCTTCCTGCCAGCTGAACTGGATGCACTGGGCTACCAGCGCGGGCGCCTTGTGCGAATCGAGCTGCGCGGTCGGCTTGCCGCCACGTGCCGTTTCCATGGTCGCAGAAGCACAACCGACCAGCATCAGTATCGCGGCCATCGGCAGAATTGCTCGCATGTTCAACCCTCAGGGCAAAAAAGAAGGCGACTCTAGCACTGGCAGGCACCGCGAGTGAATTGTCGGCGGCACGCCGCTGTCGCAGTAAGGACATGCCGTCACAAGGAAACCGCCATGAAACTGCATCACCTGCTGCCTTCACTGCTGCTCGCCGCCCTGCCCTGCCTGCCGCTGGCCGCCTCTGCCGCGCCCTCGGCCGAAGAAAGCATCACCGGGCCGGAAACCCACAACCGCGAACTCAAGGTAGGTGACAAGGCCCCCGACCAATACAAACGCGATGACCAGACGGTAAAAGACTGGAAAGCCAAAGGCCTGCCGGCACCCGAAAAGGAAAGCCACTGGGTGCGCATGGGCGAGCACTATGTGCTGGTGCAGATCACCAACGGTGTGGTCCTGGCCATCCACCCCGCGTCCTGACCCTGCCGAGCTACACACAGGCCGCCATGTGCACCGTGTTGCGCCCGGCGGCCTTGGCCTGGTACAGCGCTGCATCGGCCTGGGCAAGCAGGCTGGCCGTGTTGTCGTTGACGCCAGGCACACTGCACCACAATCCGACACTGAAACGCAGTTCGATTTCATCGCTGGCAAAGCGTGCGGGGCTGCGGGCAATGGCCTCTCGCAAGCCCTGCAGCGCCGCCATTGCGCCAACGCGGTCGGTTTCGGGCAACAGCAGCAAAAATTCCTCGCCGCCATAGCGGCCCAGGCTGTCTCCCTGGCGCAAGCGTTGCTGCAACTGACGCACGCAATGGCACAGCACCTCGTCACCGGCCAGGTGCCCGTACAAGTCGTTGATGCGTTTGAAGTGGTCGATGTCGATCATGGCCACGGCCAGGCTGCTCTGCGCGTCCCGGGCGCGGTCCAGCTCGACGACGAAGCGCTCGAGGATCGCCCGGCGATTGTAGGTATCCGTGAGCACATCGCGCAGCGCCAGGTGCTGCAGGCGTGATTCGCTGCGCTCCTTGGCCATCAGCACCAGCCCGATCGAATACATCATCACCGTGGCCGTGCCGATCGCCACCGAAATGCTTTGCTTGACGTTACTGGTGTCGTAGCGCAGTTCCACGGCCGTGCCATTGGCCACGGCCACGGCGCGCATGCCCAGCCCGACCAGGCTGATCAGCGCACCGATCTGCAGCAGCAGGTGCGCCCTGCCCGGCCGCTCGACGTAACGCCGCGCCCAATAAAGGATCATCGAACATTGCAGCATCAGCACCAGCGTCGCCAGCAACATGCGGGGCTCAAGGGTATCGAGCAGCAGCATCAGCCCCACCAGCATGACGGCGGGAATGACGAAGATCATCCGCCACGGGATCACTTGCTCGCGCACCCGGAACAGGCTGGCCGAATAGAACGCCAAGGCCAGGGACAGCAGGCTGTTGCCCAAGCCATAGCTGACCCACAACGGCGCTTGGGCATAGAGCGTGTAGCACACATAGGCCAAGGCATGCACCAGCAGCCCGCAACCGGTCAGCATCAGATTGTCGCGGCGGTTGCTGCGCCCGACCAGCAGCAGGCAGAAGGCCAGAATGGTTGCAACCAGGGCAACGGCGGCGAACAACGTGGGGGTGTGGGCGATCATCGTGATTCACCGTGTGGCAGTTTGCCGTCTTGGCTGCGGCTTGCTGTGCAGTTTAGTGGCCGACCCGCAGCTCGGCCATGACCGAGCGGGACAGAACAGCAGCCGGCAGGCACGCCGCTGATCGCGAGCATGACAAAATTTTGCCTGCCAAGGAAACCAAATGGATCGTTCCCAGTCTCAGGAAGTGCCCCGTAAACCTTTGCGGATCAAGGACCTATATCGTGATGACCCGCCTTGCAAGCTTCTCGTTGGTTGCCGCCATCCTGCTGACCGCTGGCTGCCACAGCCATCGCTACCATGACGACGACGATGGCTGGCGTGATCGCGACCGTGGCCAGCGCCACCATCATCGGCATGACCGCGACGATGACGATGACAACCGTCAATACCGCGGTGACCGCGACTACCGCTGAAGCGTCTTTGCACCCCTGACCCGCCGCCCGTTGCGCGGCACCTTAACCTGATGATTCCTTTTGAGGTTCGTACCATGCGTCTGACTCTACCTTCCCTTGCTCTCGGCCTGCTGCTGTGCCAGGGCGCTTTCGCCGGTGACGGTACCGCCGCCATTGGCGGTGGCCTGGGTGGTGTACTGGGTAACGTTGTCGGTCAACAGATCGGCGGCAGCACTGGCGCTGCGATTGGTGCCGGTGTCGGCGGCGCGGCCGGCAGTGCGGTAGGCGCACGCAAGGGCAACCGCACCGAAGCCGCCATCGGCGGTGGCCTGGGTTCGGCGGGCGGTTCGCTGCTGGGCGGCAAGGTCGGTGGCTCTGCCGGTTCGACCATCGGTGCCGGCCTGGGCGGTGCTGCAGGGGGTGCCATCGGCAACCACCTGGGCGACAACAACGGCAAGAAGCACCGCCGTCACCGCCACTGATCCAGCTGACCAAGGGGTTGCTCGGCAGCCCCTTTTGCTTGTGAAACCCTGCAACACGTCAACACACCCTTCACCGCAAGCTGGCACACTGGCTGCTACTGTCTACCGTGCCCCCCGTGTGAAGGAACACCCCCTCCCCATGAACCAAGAGCTGCTCTGGGTCCTCGGCCTGTTGGCCATCGTCGTCGTCCTCTTCATCATCAACCGCCCGCGCATGGACGTGGTGGCGCTGATGGTGATTCTCGCCCTGCCGTTATCGGGCATCCTTACCGTCGAACAGGCCCTGGCCGGCTTCAGCGACCCCAACGTGGTGCTGATCGCTGCCCTGTTCGTGATCGGCGAAGGCCTGGTACGCACCGGCATCGCCTACCGCATTGGCGAGTGGATGAGCGAGCGGGCCGGCAACAGTGAAGCGCGCCTGCTGGTATTGCTGATGGTGGCGGTAGCGGGGCTGGGCTCGGTGATGAGCTCGACCGGGGTGGTGGCGATCTTCATACCGGTGGTGCTGAGCATCGCCGCGCGCCTCAAGCTGTCACCCAGCCGCCTGATGATGCCCTTGAGCTTCGCCGGCCTGATCAGCGGCATGCTCAGCCTGGTGGCCACGCCCCCCAACGTGGTGGTGCACAGTGAACTGGTGCGCCATGGCGAGCAGGGCTTCAACTTCTTCAGCTTTACCCCGTTCGGCCTGGTGGTGCTGGTGCTGGGCATCGGCTACATGCTGCTGACGCGCCACTGGCTCAATGGCGAAGTGCGCAAGGACGGCCGCGTGGAAACCCGCCGTACGCTGCTCGACCTGGTGCTGGACTACAAGCTCAACGGCCGCGAGCGGCGCCTGCGCATCCGCCCCCATTCGCCGCTGATCGGCCACACCCTGGGCGAGCTGGAGCTGCGCACCCGGCATGGCGCCAACGTGATCGGCATCGAGCGCCAGCACAAGTTCACCACGCGGGTCATCGCGGCCGACTCCAACACAGTACTGCACCAAGGTGACGTGCTGTTGCTCGACCTGTTCGCCAACCGCGACGACCTGCGCAGCCTGTGCCAGACCATGCAACTGGAACCCCTGCACTTCAAGGCGGCGTACTTCATCGACCAGTCCCAGGAGCTGGGCATGGCTGAAGTGTCGCTGCCCCCCGGCTCGCAGTTGGTCGGCAAGAGCATCCTCGAGCTGGCGTTCCGTAGCCGCTTCGGCCTCAACGTGGTGGGTTTGCGTCGCGAACAGGCCGCCATCGAAGAGCAACTGGTGGAAGAAAAGCTGCGCCTGGGCGATACGCTGCTGGTGGTCGGCCCCTGGAAAGCCGTGCGTCAACTGCAAAGCAACCCTCACGACTTTTTGGTGTTGAGCCTGCCTGCCGAAGTCGATCAGGTAGCCCCGGCCCGCAGGCGCGCACCCCAGGCCTTGCTGAGCCTGGCGGTGATGGTCGGGCTGATGGTCAGCGGCGCGGTGCCCAATGTCATCGCCGCCTTGATCGGCTGCCTGTTGATGGGCGCGGGCCGCTGCATCGACATGAACAGCGCTTACCGGGCCATCCATTGGCAGAGCCTGGTGCTGATCGTCGGCATGCTGCCCTTCGCCCTGGCCCTGCAGAAAACCGGCGGTATCGACCTGGCAGTGACCGGCCTGGTCAGTGTACTCGGCGACGCCGGGCCGAGGGCCATTCTGGCTTGCCTGTTTGCCATGACCGCAGTGATCGGCCTGTTCATCTCCAACACCGCCACCGCCGTGCTGATGGCACCGGTAGCAATCAGCACCGCCACGCAGTTGGGCATGTCGCCCTACCCGTTCGCCATGACTGTGGCCCTCGCCGCATCGGCCGCGTTCATGACGCCCGTCTCGTCACCCGTCAACACCCTGGTGCTCGGGCCTGGGCAGTACCGCTTCGGTGACTTCGTCAAAGTCGGCGTCCCTTTCACCTTGCTGGTGATGCTGGTCACCGTACTGATGGTGCCGTGGTTCTTCGGCTTGTGAAGAAATCGACAGGGAATGCAGGCAATTTGGCATTATCCAGAAGGATCGCGGCAGATTGACATCAACTGCCCTGTGGAAACACACTGATACGTAATTGCCCCAGGTGCTTCAAGGCGTTTTCCTGGATTTCGTTTCCGCTTGCCGGTCGAGTTCATGGTTTTTCCAGCCCAATCGCGCTTGTTGCCCTACGTCGCTCTGCTTTGCCTGACCTTTGCCTTGACCCTGGGCGGCATCCTGGCACGCCCGATCGAGTCCCTGTCGCTGTTCTGGCCAGTCAATGCGGTACTGGTCGGCGTGCTGTTGCGTTACCCCCGCCAGGCCAATGCCCTTGGTTTCACACTGGTGTGGCTGGCCATGGTGGCGGCCGACCTGCTGTGCGGCAGTGACTGGAAGCCG
This sequence comes from Pseudomonas sp. 39004, assembly GCF_028682155.1. Taxonomy (NCBI): domain Bacteria; kingdom Pseudomonadati; phylum Pseudomonadota; class Gammaproteobacteria; order Pseudomonadales; family Pseudomonadaceae; genus Pseudomonas; species Pseudomonas sp. 39004. The sequence continues at coordinate 10,589 of NZ_JANIAG010000095.1, read as the reverse complement.
GCCTTGTGGTTCAACCTGTGCAACCTCGGTATGGTGTTCAGCGTGTGGCAGTTGCTGGCACGCGTGCCGCGCCTGCACCGCCGCATGCGCAGCCCGCATGGCGTACTCAGCGTGTTTGCCGCTTGCGCGGCCGGTGCCATGGTCGCGGCGAGCCTGGCCTCGGTCATGGCCGCCCCTTGGTTCGAGCAATCCCTGCAGGCCACCTGGCTGGCCTGGTTCAGCGAACAGTTCTCGACCGGCGTACTGGTGCTGCCAGTGCTGCTGACCGCCCCCTCGGTACGCGCCCTGATGCGCAGCGGCGCCCAGCCGGTACGTTTGCCGCCCCTGCTGGTGCTGCTTGCTTCGCTGGCCTTCAGCATCGCCTTTGGTGGGCCAGGCGCCATTGCCTTCCCCATTGCCGCACTGTTGTGGTGTGCCTGGACTTACCCGCCCTTTCTGGTCTCGCTGCTGACGCTCACCGCTGGCAGCACGCTGATCGTCGCGGTCGCACAAAACCTCATGCACTTCAGCGTGCCGCAAAGCGAACCGGGCGTCACTACGCTGATGTCGGCCCGCCTGGGCATCGCCATGCTGGTGCTCGGGCCGCTGGTGGTGGCCTGTGTCAGCCAGGCCAACCGCAGCCTGCTGGCGCGCCTGGCGCATCAGGCCACCATCGATCACCTGACCGGTGTACTGACCCGCAGCGCATTCACCCGCCGTGCCAGCGCGCTGCTCGACAGCCGCCAACAACACGGCCCGGCACTGCCGCTGACCTTGATGATGCTGGACATCGACCATTTCAAAGCGATCAATGACGCGCATGGCCACGCGGTTGGTGACAAAGTGCTGCGCCAGTTCGCCCGCACCCTGCAAGACCAGTTGCACGAAGGGCAGCTGTTCGCGCGCATGGGCGGCGAGGAGTTTGTCGTGGTCCTCCCGGGCCTTGCGCCGGAGCGTGCCAAATTCACCGCCGAACGCCTGCGCCGGGCGGTGCAGGACCTGCATGTGGTGCAGGCCGACCATCGCCTGCATATTACCGTGAGTATCGGCCTGGACGGCTGCGCCGCCGATACCCCGGCACCGAGCCTGGACGAACTGCTGGCGCGCGCCGACCAGGCGCTCTACCGGGCCAAGGCCCATGGCCGCAACCGTGTCGAACAGGCCGAGGCACAGCGCCAGGTGGTCTGACTCACCCAGCCAGCAAGTCCCAGGACAGCTTGGCGATCAGTACGCACAGCAGAATCAGGAACAGCCCGCGCACGAACCCTGCCCCCTTGCGCACCGCCAGCCAGGTGCCGGTCAAAGCGCCGAGGATGTTGCATGCCGCCATCGGCAAGGCGATGGCGTACAACACGTTGCCCGACGGCACGAAGAACACCAGCGCCGCCAGGTTGGTCGCAATGTTCACCACCTTGGCCGAAGCCGAGGCATGCAGGAAGTCCAGGGCGAAGAAGCGAATGAACAGGAAGATCAGGAAACTGCCTGTGCCCGGCCCGAACAGGCCATCATAAAAACCAATCGCCCCGCCGATCAGCACCGCCAGGCACTGTTCCTTGCGACCGATCTGCGTGGGCTTGTGCAAGGTGCCGAAGTCCTTCTTGCAGAAGGTGTAGATCGCCATCAGGACGATCATCACCAGCACTGCCGGGCGCATCACGCTGGGCGGCACCAGCGAAACCGTGGCGGCGCCAGCGAACGACATGACGAAGGCACTGAGTGCGGCGGGCACGATCAGCCCCCAGTCCAGCGTGACCTTGCGAATGAACGAGCGCGCCGCAAAGGCCGTACCACACACCGAGGCCAGCTTGTTGGTGCCCAGCAAGGCCGCCGGTTGCGCTGTGGGCAGCACGTTGAACAACGCCGGGATCTGAATCAGCCCTCCACCGCCCACGGCAGCGTCGATCAAACCGGCGGCAAAGGCGAATACAGAAAGTACGGCGATATCCATCATGATGCGGCTCCAGGCAGTGAGTCAGGCTGCAAGGCTAATCAAAGTGCCGCACTTGTGTTGAAATGCCACATTGCGAAAACTGCAACGAGGGCTAGGCAATGGCATTGGACATGCTGCGGGAGATTCAGGCGTTCGTCAGTGTGGCGCACAAGCGCAGCTTCGTTGCCGCAGCGCGCGCCCTGGGCCGTTCACCCAGTGCAGTGACGCGTGCGGTGCAAACCCTGGAAGACAATGCCGGCAGCAAACTGCTCAACCGCAACGCCAATGCCGTGACCCTTACCGAAGCCGGCGAGCGCTTCTTACCCCATGCCGAACGCTTGCTGGATGTGCAACGTGATGCAGCCGATGAGCTGGCCGCGCTCAGCGGCAGCGCGCAAGGCTGGATCCGTTTTGCCGTGCCGCAGTTGCTCGGTGAACATGTGCTGCCACGGGTACTCGCCGCGTTCTCCCAACGCCACCCACAAGTGACCCTGGACGTGCAGTACAGCGATGCCGCCCTGGACCCGCTACTGGACAAATTCGACTTCGTGGTGCGCGGTGCCTTTCCGCAATCCAGCGAGCTGATCGGTTATCCGCTGTGGGGCTACCGCCGCCATCTCTATGCAAGCCCGGGTTACCTGGCCATGGCGGGCAACCCGCAACACCCCGATCAGCTGGAAGACCACGCACTGATTCTGCATACCGCCCCGCGCATACTCAAAGCCTGGCACTTCTGCCGTGATGGCCAGATCACCAGCCTGCGCCCGACGCCACGGCTTCGCCTGGATTCGGGCGATGCGGTGTACCACAGCACCCTGGCAGGGGGTGGTATCGCGCGCCTGGCAGCCTGGGTTGGCGAAGCCCAGGTCGAAGCCGGGCGCCTGGTGCGGGTGTGCCCGCAATACCACTTGACTTCAAGCACAGGCCAGGACCCACAAATGCACGCGGTGTACCCCGCTGGCGAGTTGCCCGCACGGGTGCGTGAGCTGTTGCAGGCCCTGCGCCGCGCCGGCCTATCGGCCTGACCCAAGCACCGAAAAGGACTGTTCAAATTCTGCTCAATTTAACAGAGCCCGCTTCCGGCTTGGCTTACAGCATTTTATCCACAGACCTACCCACGTTTTTTGTGGACAGATTTCCCAGCGCAAAGAACGACTTATCGCACATGCAGCAACGCCGAATTGGCCAGCTTGACCAGTTCGATCCATTCGAGGGTGCTGATCACTCCCGACTGTTCCAGCGCGCCGGCACTGCGTAGCGCCTCATCGTAGCCCTCCTCGTCGAGGGAGCCTTCAGCGAGAAAACGGCAACGCCACTCCAGCATGGCTGAAGTGCCTTTCTTGCATTCCATGTATGTTCGACTCCAAAGGCAAAAGACCGGCCCGTCAATGCGGGCCGTATGACGGCGGCGGGAGACTACACGAGCCATTTGCACTTGAGAATGACTTGCAGCTACCGCTGGTCAAGCGATGGCGATCGGGGGGTTGGCGAAGGGCGCGCACGTGCGGGCCCATCTGGCGAATCAGACGGGCCGCAGAGGGGAAGTGTGGTGAATGTCAGCTTGGCGGGATGGTGCCTAAAAGACCTATCAGAATGGTCAGTAGCAGAAAACCACCCAGGAACAGCGTCAGCTTGCCCATCGGAACCTCTACAGTGTAATGCGGGGATGGGCATATTGTCGTACCTGGCCTGATACGGTTACAGATTCAGGTTTGCAGAAAAAAAGCAGATCAGATGCACCGCAGGTGCGCCACACTCGTCCAAACAAGTTGAATCAGCTCAGTTGCTTGAGCTTCTCTGCTGGCAACCAGCCCCGCTCGCCATCGCCATGGCGCAGGCACCATATCCAGCCATTGAGCGGGCGAAGCATCTGCACCAACTGCCCCGGGTCGGCGTCCAGTTCATGGGCCGAGTAGTCATCAAGCGCCCTGCCCCGCCCTACGCTGATCGGCTCGATGAGCTGGGCCGGCACCCAGCCCGGTTCCTGGCCGGTGCACGAACACAAGTACCAGTCCTGCCAACCCGGCTCCCCCTCATAACGCGGGCCGATATCCAGCAGCGTGCCCTTGGCGAAACGAAGCGGTCGTGGGTATTCGCTGCGGTGGGGCTCGATCACGATGTAATGCATGGGCCTCTCCTTGGCCAGGGAAATCAAGGATCGTAGCAGATGCTGCCTGACACCCATTTACGCAAGCCGTGACTCCACGCCCTCGCCAGCAGCACGCTTCACGGGGCAGTAATTGCTACATAAGGTTTCAAAGTGCACGGTGGACCTGTTTCCAATCGCCGCAATTAATGGCGCTATCGAAATCGCTCCAAACCCCGTCAATCCGCGGTATTGAGCGTCACCTGATTACACGTCTTGAAACGGACGCATCCACGACTTGTAGGATTTTATCCCGCGCTTCGTAGGACAACTCTAGGCAGCAACGTCGCCCTGTATGAAACATCACTTTCATCAGCAAAATCGAGCTGATACGGTCCAGTTTTCCTACAACGGCACGGACGCCTACCGCATGAGAAAAGCATGGACCCGTTCGACTCCTCAGCCCTGAAACTACAGAAAAACCTGCTGACACTGCGCCGAGCGCGTGACCGCCTGAGGCAGGAAGGCAATGACAAGGAAGCGGATCAGCTTGCGCAGCAGATTGCGCGCATCGAGAGGGTGTTGAGCACTATGCAAGGTACGATCAGACCGCCAACTTTGCAGTGAGCCCAAGCATTTTCGTGTACGGCGGGTACGCGCCCTTGGCGAACATTGGTGAAAGGTGCGTCGGTCATGCCTGCGCCTGCCCCGTAGGCTCTCGGTAACTGGCGCAAAAGTAACCCTGCGAAAGGTTCAGCCAGGCAAAGATGACCAAGCTTCACGACGCGAATTGTGTACCCTGTACGCCTTATGCCATTCGCCGTTGGAAGCGCCCATGAATAAATTGATCCTACCTGCCGCCATCTTCTTTAGCGTGCTCATCGCCGGCAAGCTAGCCGAGCACTTCGGGCTTGAGGGCAGCTGGAAAATCGGCTTGCTCTGCCTCGTGGCAGCGGCCGTGCAGATCGCGGTTTCGCGTTTGCAGCGCATGCAGCAGCAAAAAGCCCAACGTTGACTCGCCTGCTGCCTCTGGTTTTTCCACCTTAGCAGGGGCGCTTTCGCGGGCTTTCTTTCGCCCCTTGAAGTGAGAATCAATATTCCAGTTAGGAAAACATCGCTTCATAGCAGACCGGTCAGCGGCCAACTGGGTGCACTTGATGACAATTTTTGCATGCCCAAAAACGCAAAAAGCCCTGAATAATCAGGGCTTTGAATATGGCGGAAGCGTAGAGATTCGAACTCTAGGATAGTTGCCCATCGACGGTTTTCAAGACCGTTGCCTTAAACCACTCGGCCACGCTTCCAGCTCGTTTTGCGGCCGCCATAATACCGTAATGAAACACGCTGTCAAACTCTCTATGTCGCCGGTTGCAGGAGCTCTGATAGACTCCTAGCATCTGAACGTCTGAAACCACAGGTTTACCAAGGAGTGTCGCCATGCGCGAACAGGATTACGCCGTACACCACGGCCAGCAGGTCGAGCAGCAGGAGATCAGCAAGGTCCTGCGCAACACGTACAGCCTGCTGGCACTCACCCTCGCCTTCAGCGGTGTCATGGCCTTCGTTGCCCAGCAGATGCGTGTCGGCTACCCGAATATTTTCGTGGTGCTGATCGGCTTCTACGGGCTGTTCTTCCTCACCAACAAACTGCGTGATTCGGCCTGGGGCATCGTGTCCACCTTTGCCCTCACCGGCTTCATGGGCTTCATCCTCGGCCCTATCCTCAACCGCTACCTGGGTATGGCCGGTGGCGCTGAAGTGGTCAGCTCGGCCTTCGCCATGACCGCGCTGGTGTTCGGTGGTCTGTCGGCCTACGTGCTGATCACCCGCAAGGACATGAGTTTCCTCAGCGGTTTCATCACCGCAGGCTTCTTCGTGCTGCTGGGTGCAGTGGTTGCCAGCTTCTTCTTCCAGATCAGCGGCCTGCAACTGGCGATCAGCGCTGGCTTCGTGCTGTTCTCGTCGGTCTGCATCCTGTTCCAGACCAGCGCGATCATCCATGGCGGTGAGCGTAACTACATCATGGCGACCATCAGCCTGTATGTATCGATCTACAACCTGTTCGTCAGCCTGCTGCAGCTGTTCGGCATCATGGGCCGCGACGACTGATTGCGATCGGTTGTATGCAGTAAAAGGAAAGCCCGCTTCGGCGGGCTTTTTCATGAGCGAAGATTGACCTAAAAGTCAGCTTATTGAGTGAATAGCCACCGATCATGCTGCCATCGTGCTTGCCACTACCCCTAACGCGCCTGAGCCCGTAGAATGCGCTCCTTTTTTCTCCCAGGGCAGCCTTGTGCAATGAGCTCACACGAACACAGCCCAGGCGCATCGGCGCCTGCCAATGAACTGGTGCTTGGCCTTGAGGACAAGCCGCGGCTGCTGATCGGCCTGCTGGCGGCGCTGCAGCATCTGCTGGCGATCATCGTACCAATCGTCACGCCTGGCCTGTTGATCTGCCAGGCGCTTGGCGTTTCGGCGCGTGACACCAACCTGATCGTGTCGATGTCGCTGGTGATCTCCGGTATCGCCACTTTCGTCCAGTGCAAGCGCTTCGGGCCCTTCGGTGCGGGGCTGCTGATTGTCCAAGGCACCAGCTTCAACTTCGTCGGGCCGCTGATTGCCGGTGGCGCGTTGATGGTAAAGCAAGGCACGCCGGTTGAAGGCGTGATGGCAGCCATCTTCGGTGTGGTGATTGCGGGCTCCTTCGTGGAAATGGGCGTGTCGCGCATCCTGCCATTCGTCAAACGCCTGATCACCCCGCTGGTGACCGGCATCGTCGTGCTGATGATCGGCCTGACCTTGATCAAGGTCGGCCTGATCAGCATGGGCGGGGGCTTTGGCGCGATGGCCAATGGCACCTTCGCCAATGGCGAGAACCTGTTGCTGTCGGGTGTGGTGCTGGCGATCATTGTCATCCTCAACCGCATCCCTGTGGTCTGGATGCGCAGCTGCGCCATCGTCATCGCCTTGGCGGTTGGCTATGCGCTGGCCGGCTACCTGGGCCGCCTGGACTTCACCGGCATGCACGAGGCCGCGCTGTTCCAGGTGCCAACACCTTTGCACTTTGGCCTGAGCTTCTCGTGGGCGCTGTTCATTCCGATGCTGGTGATCTACCTGGTGACGTCGCTGGAAGCCATCGGTGACGTCACGGCTACCAGCAAGGTCTCGCGCCAGCCAGTCGAAGGCCCGGTGTGGATGCAACGGATCAAGGGCGGGGTGCTGGTCAACGGCGCCAACTCGCTGCTGGCTGGCCTGTTCAATACCTTCCCCAGCTCGATCTTTGCCCAGAACAATGGCGTTATCCAGCTGACCGGTATCGCCAGCCGCCACATCGGCATCTGGATTGCTGTCATGCTGGTGCTGTTGGGCTTGTTCCCATCGGTTGCCGGGGTGATCCAGGCGGTACCGGAGCCGGTGCTCGGTGGCGCAGCCATGGTCATGTTCGGCGCGGTAGCGGCCTCGGGCATCAACATTCTGGCCAGCACTCAGCTGGACCGTCGTGCCCTGTTGATCATCGCGGTATCGCTGGCCCTGGGCCTGGGTGTGGCTCAGGTGCCAGAGTTTCTGGCCCACATGCCAGCGGCGATCCGCAATGTACTGGAGTCGGGCGTCGCTACCGGCGGTATCTGCGCCTTGGTACTGAACTGGTTCCTGCCAGAGAGTAAAGAGCGCGCCTGATCATTCGGCGCCTCAGCTGAAAGCCCACCCCTTTGCGCAAGGCCACAAGGCCGTTGCATAAGCGGGGATGGGCTTTTTTGCTTTATCATGGCGGCATTCCCTTGCATGAGTTGTCCATGAAATTCGCTATCGCGGTATTTTCCCCGGCCCATGCGCCCTCCTCGCGCCGCGCGCTGCGCTTTGCCGAGGCGGTGCTGGCCGGCGGGCATGAGATTGCCCGGCTGTTCTTCTACCAGGACGGGGTACACAGTGCCTCGGCCAATGTGGTCACCCCTCAGGATGAGCTGGATGTCGCCGCCCAATGGCGCACCTTCATCGACAGCCACCAACTGGACGCTGTGGTGTGCATTGCCGCCGCCCTGCGCCGTGGCGTGCTCGACGAAGCCGAGGCCAGCCGCTATCAACGCCCGGCCGCGAACCTGCCCAAGCCCTGGGAGCTGTCGGGGCTCGGCCAACTGCACGAGGCGGCGCAGAGTGCCGATCGCCTGATCTGCTTCGGAGGCGATTGAAATGGCCAAGTCCTTGTTGATCATCAGCCGCCAGGCCCCCTGGAACGGCCCATCGGCCCGCGAAGCGCTGGACATCGCATTGGCCGGGGGCGCGTTCGACCTGCCGCTGGGCATGCTGTTTCTCGATGACGGTGTGTTCCAGCTTGCCCCAGGCCAGCAGCCCACCGCCCTACAACAAAAAAACCTTGGCGCCAACCTGCAGGCCTTGCCGATGTTCGGCGTAGAAGCACTGTTCGCCTGCAGCCACAGCCTGCGCCAGCGCGGCCTGGCAGCCGACACCCTGGAACTGCCCGTACAAGTGCTGGACGATGCGGCCCTGGCTGCATTGATCGCCCGTTTCGACCAGGTGGTAACGCTCTGATGACGACCCTGCATGTAATTGCCCATTCGCCCTTTGGTGACGACCGGCTGGCCAGTTGCCTGCGCCTGCTCGGTGCCGACGATGCACTGCTGCTGTGTGGCGATGCGGTCTATGCACTGCACGCCGGCAGCGAACCACAGCGCCTGTTGCAGGGCGCAAACCTCAGCCAGCGCCTGTTCGCCCTCGACGAAGACCTGCAAGCCCGCGCAGTTGCCAACCACCTGGCCACGCCCGTGGACTACGCCGCATTCGTCGAGCTGTCACTGCATTACGACAAGGTCAACAGCTGGTTATGAGTACCCTCAACGTTGGTGATCAGGCGATTGCCTTGGACAAAGACGGTTTTCTGGTCGACCTGCAAGACTGGTCCCCTGCCGTTGCCAATGCCCTCGCCGCACGCGAAGGTATCCCGTTGACCGAGGACCATTGGGCAATCCTCGAACTGCTGCGCCAGTTCTACCAGGAATTCCAGCTCTCCCCGGCCACACGCCCACTGATCAAGTACACCGCCCTCAAGCTGGGGCCCGAAAAGGGCAACAGCGCGCACCTGAACCGCCTGTTCAACGGCACTCCCGCCAAACTTGCCGCCAAGCTGGCGGGCCTGCCCAAGCCGACCAACTGCATATGATCGAACCACGCCCGCTCACCCTGCAAACCCCCGCCGAACACCCGTTCGCCGAATTCGTGCGCATACTTGGCAAAGGCAAGCGCGGCGCGCGCGGCCTGACCCGCGAGGAAGCCCATGCAGCAATGACCTTGCTGCTGGAGGACAAGGTCGAAGACGCTCAACTGGGTGCCTTCCTGATGCTGCTACGCCACAAGGAAGAAAGCGCCGAGGAACTGGCCGGCTTCACCGAGGCCCTGCGTGCGCACCTGCAGGCCCCGCACATTGCCGTGGACCTGGACTGGCCCACCTATGCCGGCAAGAAACGTCACCTGCCCTGGTACCTGCTGGCCGCCAAGTGCCTGGCCAACAACGGCGTGCGTATCCTGATGCACGGTGGCGGCGCCCATACCGCCGGGCGCATGTACACCGAACAACTGCTTGCACTGCTGCACATCCCGCTGTGCCGTGACTGGTCGGCAGTCGGTACCGCGCTCGACCAGCAGCGCCTGGCGTTCTTCCCGCTGCAGGACTGGGCGCCGCAGTTGCAACGCATGATTGATCTGCGCAACACCCTGGGCCTGCGCTCGCCGATTCATTCGCTGGCTCGGGTACTCAACCCGCTGGGCGCACGCTGCGGCCTGCAGAGCATCTTCCACCCGGGCTACCAGGCGGTGCACCGCGAAGCCAGCCGCCTGCTCGGCGACCACGCCGTGGTGATCAAGGGCGACGGCGGCGAAATCGAAGTCAACCCCGACGTCATCAGCCACCTCTACGGCACCACCGCTGGCGAGGCCTGGGATGAAGAATGGCCAGCCCTGAGCGAACGCCGTCACGTCAAACCGCCTAGCCTGCAACCGCAGCAGCTGCTTGCCGTGTGGCAAGGCGATGCCGAGGACAGCTACGGCGAAATGGCGGTGGTCGCCACCATGGCTTTGGCCCTGCGCGGCCTTGGCCAGCATCGTGAAGACGCCTTCGCCACCGCGCGCCGTTACTGGAGCGAACGCAACACATCGATTTAATCGATCAAAGACCCCGAGTCTTTGCGCTATTTGTTCGAACGACATTCCCTAGACTGGGCTCCAACGACAAACAACTTTGTTCCGAGGAGCTCAGCATGGGCCTTTTGATCGACGGCCGCTGGCATGACCAGTGGTATGAAACAGGCAAAGACGGTGCCTTTAAACGCGAAAACGCTCAGCGCCGCAACTCCCTGCCCGCGCCTGAAGCCGGCCGCTATCACCTGTACGTTTCGCTGGCTTGCCCATGGGCCCACCGCACCCTGATCGTGCGTGCGCTCAAAGGCCTGGAGCCGCTTATCGATGTGTCGGTGGTGAGCTGGCTGATGCAAGAAAATGGCTGGACCTTCGACCAGCAGCAGGGATCCAGCGGCGATCACCTCGACGGCCTCGAGTTCCTGCACCAACGCTATACCCAGGATG
>NZ_JANIAG010000094.1:0-21772 GCF_028682155.1 Pseudomonas sp. 39004 | reverse complement strand
CGTTCCAATCCATCATCGGCGCGACAGAAAACCTCCTAACGACCAAATCGCCTGAGGTTGCTGGGGTTTCTGCTTGTTTCAGTGGCATTTTGGGGTCTCTGTTTGTCGTCGCTTTTTCCGGTTCTTGCTGGTTTTGCTACAGGCGTTGCTTCTGTTTAGCAAATCAGCCATGGAGCAAATCCGATGGCAGCCATCACGCAGCGCAAGCGCAAGGACGGGTCATCTGGCTTCACAGCCCAGATCCAAATCATGAAGGAAGTGGCGGCAGTTTATCAGGAAACCCAGACCTTCGATCGCAAGCGCAGAGCCCACTTCTGGATCCGGAATCGAGAGGCCGAGCTCTACGAGCCGGGCGCGATAGCGGAGGCGAAACGCCAAGGCATCACTGTTAAGCCGATGATCGAGCGGGCAAGCTGAAATGGCTGCGGCGCCGGTCGATCAGACAGGCGCCGCATGCAATCCAACCGACCTGCTGCCGTTAGCTATTGCTGTTGATGCCGGCCAGGATGTTAGGCATTTTCTGGTACAGCTTCACAGAACCGGTATTGCTCAGGTGGCCTGGATCTCGGTAGATCGGCACGCCATCGATGATGGTTTTGCACGACTTGGCATCACAGAGTGCGTCGGACAGGTAGATCACCTTGGCGCCGAGGCTAGTCTCGGCGTACTTCATCAGGTTGAGCACATTTTTGTGGGAGCGCTCGAACAGCTTCCTGTCGAGCAGGCATTTGCTGGATTGATTGGTGAGCGATGGGCTGGCCATTTCGGCCTGAATGCAGCTCACGATGGTGGTGTTGATGGGGGGCGGCGGAGAAATGATGACTACCTGTTTACCCAGTGCCTTCAGCTTCTCGACGACCACCTGCATATCCTTCATGGCGCGCTCTGGGGTCGATTTTTCAACCTGCATTACCCCGCTGGTGTCGAAGGAAATCGACTCGAAGGTGTCTTGCATGTATTGGCCATAGGAGCCGGCCAGGATAACGGTCTTGATCGACGGGGTGTCGCTGATGAACTTGAAGGTACTGTCGTTGAAGCCAACGCACTGACGTGCTTGCGCTTCGAAGTCGCTGCGCTTGGTATTCGGCGCTGTGTTCAGGAAGGGCGCACAGGCACTGCGGGTGGCTTGGCGGATGTCAATCTTCTGCGCTTGCGACAGTCCAGGGATGTTGTGCATTGCATAGGAATCGCCCCACACGATGATCTTCGGATCTTGCGAGGTCCGGCACTTCTCGGTGTCTTTGTAGATGTTGGTGCCGCAGGACCGGTCAAGGCCGTAGTTCGGTGCGAACAGCTTCTCGATCTTCTCCGCCGACTGGACCTTGAGGAATGAATGCGAAAGGCCGAACAGTGCCAGGGTAAGGGCAGGGAAGACGACCAGCGATGGCTTGAAGCCGTACTGCATAACCCGGAAAGGCTTTTCCACCAGGTTGTACAGTGCGATGGCCGTGACCAACGAAGCGGCTAGCAGGGTCGCTTTCACCGTCATGCTCTCGGTGCCGATCGAGGCGTTCGCGATCGCGATGATTGGCCAGTGAACCAGGTACAGGGAGTAGGAAATGTCGCCCGCTTTCTCGATGGGTGACCAAACCTTGCTATTGATCAGTCGGTGGTTCGCCAGAAGAACGATGGCAGTAGCGAAGCAAACCACCACTGCGTCAAGGCCAGGGTGCGACAGGCCAGAGTTGAAGAAGGGCGATGCCAGCAGTACGGCGAATGCCGGAATTGCCAGCTTCGACGTGACGTTCTTGACGGCGGCGCTGTGCACGAGCATGGACGCGATGCTGCCGATCAGCAGTTCCCAGGCCCGGGTCGGGAGCAGATAGAACGCTGCCGACTGGTTGCTCAAGGACAGGTACAGGCAGCCCACGAAGCTGGCGATGGCGAGCACCACCAGGATCTTGCGCCAATGCCTGGCCGGGGTGAAGGCCAGCAGCGCTGGGACAAAGAAGTAGAACTGTTCTTCAACCGCGAGCGACCACATGTGCAGCAGGGGCTTGGTCGCAGACTCGAGGTCGAAGTAACCCGCCTGGCTCAGCAATACAAAGTTTGTGGAGAAGGTCAGCGCACCGATGATCTGTTGCTTCAGCGATTCAGTCTGCATGGGTGGCAGGAAGAGTTTCGCCGCAATGATAGTTGCAAGGATCGTTACGAACGAAGCAGGCAGCAGGCGTTTGGCGCGGCGAAGATAGAATTCTTTGAAGGAGAACTTATCGCGCGCTAGTCCTCTTGAAACAATTGAGGTAATCAAGAAGCCAGAGATGACAAAGAATATGTCTACGCCCAGATATCCATAGTGGAATCCCGGGATAGCCAAGTGTTCTAGAACGACGAATAAGACGGCAAGCCCGCGTAAGACTTGTATATCAACCCTGATAGTAGACATCGAGATCCCGGTTTGTTTTTCTGCGACAGCCGGAAATTGTATCCACAAATCCCCCCGGAACCAATGACTATCGGAGTTGTCAGGGCTGCCTTTTGGTGGCTCGGACCGCGATGCCGGAAATCGTCCCTGCGTCCTGGCGCAGGAACGATTTTGCCAGGTGCCTAGCCAGGCAAGCTCATATGCAACAACGGAAACGGCCGCCCCTCGCCATCCAGCGCAGACCGACCGGTTTGCACAAAGCCGTAATGCAGATAAAACCCCACGGCCTCAGGGTTCTGCTCGTTCACATCAACGCTCAATGCGCTGCGCGAACCGCGGGCGTAATCCAGGAGCGCGCGGCCAATGCCTTGCCCACGCAAATCGGGATCGATAAAGAGCATTTCCACATGGTGCTGATTCAGCCCGATAAAACCGAGCGGGCAGTCTTCAGCATCGACTGCGACCCACAGCTCGACCGCGGGTAGGTAAACGTCGCGCAGCTGAGGTAGCAGCGCGTCTATGTCGGATGCCTGCAAAAAATGGTGAGTGGCGCGAACGGCGCGCAGCCAGATGTCGAGCAGCAGCGAGTGGTCGGCGGCGTTGGCCTGACGAATGATCATGGAAGCAACCTTTTGCACTTGATGACGGATAGCGGCACGCCATTGAGTGGCGACCGTATAAGTGTCGGCATCATGAATGCCCGCTTCGCGATTTAACGCCTGGGCGGTGCACAGCAGAGGTAGCCGAAAAGGAAGGGGCTGAAAAAATACTGGGCGCCGCAGGGGGCGTCAAGGGTAGAGCCCCGCAAACACCACGTGCTCAGATCGAACGCTGGTTCACCCGCGCGGTAAGCTGTTCGGCGCTCTCTTTGCGCTCGGAGTACCGGTCGACCAAAAATTCCGTGCGGTCACGCAGCAACAGGGTGAACTTCACCAGCTCTTCCATCACATCGACAACCCGGTCGTAATACGGCGATGGCTTCATGCGGCCGCTGTCGTCGAACTCCAGGTACGCCTTGGGCACTGAAGACTGGTTGGGGATGGTGAACATGCGCATCCAACGCCCCAGCACGCGCAGCTGGTTGACCACGTTGAACGACTGCGACCCGCCGCATACCTGCATCACGGCCAGGGTCTTGCCTTGGGTGGGGCGCACGGCGCCAAGGGCCAGGGGTATCCAGTCGATCTGTGCCTTGAACACGGCCGACAGGGCGCCATGTCGCTCCGGCGAGCACCAGACCTGGCCTTCGGACCACAGCACCAGGTCGCGCAGTTGTTGAACCTTGGGGTGCTCGACCGGTGCGTCATCGGGCAATGGCAACCCGGAGGGGTCGAAAACGCGGGTCTCTGCGCCGAAGTGCTCGAGCAGGCGTGCGGCTTCTTCCACCATCAGGCGGCTGAAGGAGCGTTCGCGGGTCGATCCGTACAGCAGCAGGATGCGCGGTTTGTGCTGGCTGGTGGGGGCTGTGTCCGGGGCAAGGTCGAACAGGGAAGGGTCGAGGTTGGGCAGTGATTCTGTCATGTGGCCTCCTTAGAGCGTGCCGATGCGGTCCAGCTCACGCTTGAACTCATCGCGGTCGAGGGTATTGAAGGGGAGGGCGAACAGCGCTTTGCAGCGGCGCTCGATGATTGCCAGCGTGGTCTTGAATGCGGCGTCGATCGCGGTCTCGTCACCCTTTGCTTCGGAGGGGTCTTCCAGGCCCCAATGGGCTTTCAGTGCTGGGCCGAAGTAGGTCGGGCAGGTTTCACCGGCCGCCTTGTCGCAGACGGTGATGACGATGTCTGGCGGGTTGGCTGCGAAGGCATCGTTACCTTTGCTGCTCAGACCTTCGGTAGAAATGCCGGCCTGCTGCAGGCTGGTGAGGCTGCGCGGCAGCACCTGGCCTTTGGGGAAACTGCCAGCGCTGACGGCTTCGAAGCCGGGCGGTGCCAGGTGATTGAACAGCGCTTCGCTGAGAATGCTGCGGCAGCTGTTGGCGGTGCACATGAACAGGACTTGCATGGAAGGCTCGCTCGTGGGGTTGCGGATTCAGCAGCAGGCGGCTGCGCGGACGGGGCGGTCGTCCATGTTCTGCAGGCGGGAGGTGTTCTCTTCGAGCCATGCGGCATTGGCCTGCAGTGTCGCTTGCAGCATGTGCTGCACCCATGCGGGCAGGTCCGGGTTGAGTCGGTAATACACCCATTGGCCCTGGCGGCGATCCAGCAGCAGGCCGCTTCCGCGCAGTTGGGCCAGGTGCCGGCTGATTTTCGGCTGGCTCTCATTCAGGGCGCACATCAACTCGCAGACGCAGAGCTCGCCCAAGTTGGCGATGAGCAGGGTGGCGCGGGCGCGGGTCTCGTCGGCTAGGTTCTTGAAGACCTCGGGAGGGGTAATCATGGGCGTGCCTTTACATATGGATAATCGAATATACGGATATCCATATGTATTGTGCAAGCTCGAAAATGACAAAACGGCCGCAGATGCATACGGTGCATTGAAGTTCACCCGTGCCGGGGCTGCCTTGCAGCCCTTTCCGACCGGTCCGGCGCCCCGGCAAGGCCGCTCCTACACAGGGCCGAGGTAAGGGTTAATAGCGAATCAGGTGCTCGGCAAAGGTCGCGCCTTGGTACTGCCCGCGGAACAACCCGCGCTCCACCAGGCGCGGCACCACCTCATCAAGGAAGCAGTACACCGAGCCGAACGAGCCCCCCGGCGCGGCAATAAAGCCATCCATCACCCCCGCTTCGGCCCAGTCGGCAATCTCTTCGACAGCATCATCCGCCGTGCCGATCACCTGCCAGTGCGCCGCCGAGAGCACTTCCGGGCGCATCAGCAGTTCGCTGGGCAATAGCGCTTCGCGCTCGATCAAGCGCCGCAACAGGCTCACGTGGGTGCGGCTGGCGCCCGGCAGCAGTTGCAGGGGTGGCAGGTCGGCGGCGTGGATGCGCTGGTCGCTAGGCCAGGCCGCCAGGTCGATGCCGATCATGTTCTTGATGGCGGCATATTTACGCGCCTTGTCGACCCGCGCATGGGTGTCCATGAACAGTTCGCGCGCCTGTTTTCGCGTGGGCGCCAGGAACAAACTCAGCCCCGGCAGCAGGCGGATATCGGCAGCGTTGCGGCCATGGCGTTCGGCCCGCTGAGTGAGGTCGCGGCGCAGCTCTGCGGCGGCGGCCTGGTCCGGGGTGGGGGCGAAGACGATGTCGGCGACGCGGGCGGCGAAGTTGCGGCCACTGTCGGAGGCGCCGGCCTGGATCAGCGGAATACGGCTGCCCTGTTCGGGCAGGTTGAGCGGCCCCTGCACTTGCAGAAAATCACCCTGGTGGGCGATGGGCTGAACCTGCGCCGGGTCGGCATACACACCGTTGTCGCGGTCGATCAGCAGCGCCTGGTTGGGGAAGCTGCGCCACAACCGTTGCACCACGTCGGTGAACTCGGCCGCACGGGCGTAGCGCTCTTCGGCGCTGGGCATGGCAGCCAGGCCGAAGTTTTCGTGGCCTTGCAGCGCGGTGACGATGTTCCAGCCCACGCGGCCATTGCTCAGCCAGTTCAGCGACTGCAGTTGGCGCGCCACCAGGTACGGCGGGTAGAACGTGGTCGAAACGGTCGACACCAGGCCAATGCGCGTGGTCTCGCGGGTCAGCGCGGCAAGCAGCACGGTCGGGTCGAGGCTGGTAAAGCCCGAGCCGCTTTGCAGGGCGTCGGCGACCACGCAGCTGACATCCGGGCGGAACACGAAGTCCAGGTGCGCGGCTTCCGAGCGGCGCGCAATATCGAGGGCAAAGTCGCTGCCGAACAGGCTTTCGACGCGGCTGTCCGGGCGTCGCCAGCCCTCGCCGCTGAGCCAGGTCGGGGCCAGCGACATGCCGATGTGCAAGCCTTTTTGAAGCGTCATCAGGGTGGGTCTCCAGTTGCTGGCAAATAAATGCAGGCCGGTATGTGCCGGCCTGCTGGGGTGGCTTAAAACGCGCCTTTGACGCCGACGCCCAACGTGCGTGGCTCGGTCATGCTGGCTTCGATTCCGCCGATGCCCCGGTTGGTCTGCATGTAGGTAGGGGTGCGCTCGTCGAAGACGTTCTTGACGTAGGTGTACACCTGGACCTGGTCGTTGAAGCGGTAGCTCATGCGGGCATCGGCCACGGTGTAGCCGTCGATGGCATAGCTTTTGGTGTTGGCGATATCCGAGTAGTAGCCGTCGATGTGACGCACCTGCGCGTTGAGGTTGAGGCGGTCGGTGATGTCCCAGCTCGGGCCGAAACTGACGGTGTAGCCAGGCGAGCGGGCAAACTCGTTATGCGCATAACGGCTGTTGGCGTCGATATCGTCGATGCGGGTCTGCAGGGCGCCGGCGCTGGCCTTGAGGGTCAGGTTGTCCAGCACGCGGTAGTCTGCCGACAGCTCGACCCCATAGGCGTGTGCCTTTTTGGCGTTGATGGTGTAGGACTGCGTCAGGCCCGAGGCCAGCACCACGGGGATGTTGTACTGCGCATCCTGCATGTCCATGTAGAACAGGTTGCCGTTCAGGTGCAGGCGGTCGTCCAGCAAGCTGGCGCGGGCGAACAGCTCGTAGTTCCACATGCGCTCGTCGTCGAACTGCTCGAAGCGCTTGCTGCTCATGTTCAGCGATACACCGCCGGGGTTGTAGCCGCGGCTGACCATGCCGCCCACGGTCCATTCCGGGGTCAGGGCGTAGGCCAGCGATACCTTGGGCAGGAAGGCGTTGAAGGTCTTGTCGTAGTCCAGGCCACCGGTGGCGAAAGGCGAGGTGCCCTCGCGCTGGATCTGGTCTTGCTGGAAGCGCAAGGCCGTGGTCAGGGTCCAGCGGTCGTTCAGGCGGTAGCTGACCTCGCCGAACACGCCCAGGTTGCGCTTGGTGTCGTCGAAGTCGGAGATGCCGCCGTAGTACAGGATTTCATCCGAATCGGTGCGGGCCAGGTACAGGCCGGCCATGCCGCTGAGGGTGTCTTGCTGTTCGCCGAAGGTGACCCGGGTTTCGTTGGAGAAGTTCTTCTGGCGCACATCGGCATCGCCGCTGTTGGCCACACCCAGCACGCGGTGCACGTTGGACAGCGAGTACTGGGTCTGGTTGAACAGCTTCATGCCGTTGTCCAGCTCGTAGTCGACGTCGACGATATGCGTGTTGGTCTGCTGGTGCCAGCTGGGCATGGTGGCGCCGGTGTGGTTCAGCTTGTGAAACGGATACGAGGCAGCCTCTTGGGTGGGGCGGTTGGAGTCGCCGTGGGCGAAGGTGTACTTCAGGCCAAGGCCTGGCACCGATTCGGGCAGCCACAACAATTTGCCGCGCAGGTTCAGCGAGCGGAAGTCCTGGTCCGTGCCGTGGCTGGCAAAGGACGGGTTGGTGTAGTCGATGAACGTGTCGCGTGCCGAGTAGTCCAGCGCCACGCGGCCGGCCAGGTTGTCGGTCAGGGGCCCGGAGACCGCCAGCGAGCTGCGCCGGGCGTGGTAGCTGCCCAGTTCCGCCTGGTAGGCCGCCTCGGGGGTGAAGGTTGGGTCTTTGGTCTTGACCACGATCGCCCCGGCGATGGCGTTGGCGCCCTGGCTGGTGGTCTGCGGGCCGCGGTACACCTCGATGCTGTCGACATCCCACACCGACGGTGCGCCAAAGTACATCTCGTTGTAGTTCAGGTAGTGCCCGTCGAGGTTGATGGTGGCGCGCGGTACCGTGCCGCCCCAGAACACGTTGGCGCCGTTGTTCGGGCCCTGGCTGTCCTGGCCGCGGATGATCGGTGCGCCGACCGAGTCGGTGTAGATCACGTTCGGCACGTCGTTGAGCACTTCGTGCACCGAGGCGTTGCCGGTCTTGAGGGTGTCGATCTCGCGGGCGTTGATTACCGATACCGACGAGGCCGTGTTCTTGAGGTCGCGTTCGACCTTCTCGCCGCTTACCACCACCGGTGCCAGCACCAGTTGCGGGTTGGTGGCTGGTGTCTGTTCAGCCAGGGCGGGTGGGGCAGCGAGCAGGGTGGACAGGGTCAGCACACCGAATCCTTGGCTGATCGAGCGTTGCGCGGGGTACTTCAAGACAACCTCCAAATGAGAACGATCCTCGTTTGCGATAGAAGGTATCACGGTGCCATCTCGTTCCGCAATAAAGAATCTATTCCTCGAAGTGGTATGGTGACTTCGCTCGGCGCGCGACGCCGCACCCTGCATGGGCTGCTGGCGGTATGATAGGCAGCCGCGCTTGCCGGGCGCGGCGATGCCGTCTGGCCAGATAATCAGAAATGAGGAGATAGCCCCGTTGAACACTTTGCAGTCCCCTGCCGATACGGAGCCGGAGAGCCCCGGCGAGAAGCGTTCCGGCACCATCCAGTCGGTGTCGATTGCTGCGCGGTTCCTGAATGTGCTGGCCAATGCCGAGAGTGAGCTGAGCCTGGGCGAGGTTGCCCGCCGCACCGGCACTGGCGGCTCCACGGCGCATCGCTATCTGCAGAGCCTGGTCAAGGAAGGGCTGGCCAGGCAGGACCCGGCCAGTGCGTTGTACGACCTCGGCCCGGCGGCGCTGAGTATCGGCATTGGTGCCCTGAAACGGGTGGACGCGGTGGACATCGCCGCCCAGCACATGAAGGCCCTGGCGCAACGGCATGCTGCCAGCGGTGGCGTGGCGATCTGGACGGATCGCGGCCCGACCTTGGTGCGCTGGTACCGCAGTGCATACTTCTCTATCAACCCGTTGGCCCTGGGCGACATTCTGCCGATCGACAACACGGCGTGCGGGCTGGTGTTCCAGGCGTTTTTGCCCAAGGCCACCATCGATGCGGCGCGCAAGCTGCAGCCGGCGCATTTTCGCGGTACTGCGCCCAGTGCCAAGGTGCTGGAGCAGATTCGCCAGCATTGCTGGGCCGAGCTGACCAGCCACTTGCTTTCCAGCGTGACGGGGCAGGCGGCGCCGGTGTTCGATGCGCAGCAGGAAATTGTCTGCGTGATGACCACGGTGACCGACCTGGGGCAGTTGCGTGCGCCTGAAGATCGCCAGGCGCTGTTCCATGAGGCGGGGCAAGTCAACCAGGCCACCGGCGGCCGTATGCTCGGTGCCCCAGCGCCAGTGCTGCCAGACTAATCCGCCTACGCTCCTACAAACGCGGCACCAGTAGTGGGGTGCCGCTGACCGGGTCTTCGATGATCAGCGCCGACAGGCCGAACACTTGCTGCACCAAGGCTTCGGTGAAAATCTCGGTCGGCGCACCCTGGGCCACGATCGCGCCGTCGCGCATGGCCACCAGGTGGCTCGCGTAGCGGCAGGCCTGGTTGAGGTCGTGCAGCACGGCCACGATGGTGCGGCCCTGCTGGTTCAGTTCGCGCAGCAGCTCCAGCAGCTCGAACTGGTGCGCGATGTCCAGGTAGGTGGTGGGCTCGTCGAGCAGCAAAATCGGGGTGTCCTGGGCCAGCACCATGGCGATCCACACGCGCTGCCGCTGGCCGCCCGACAGCGCCTGTAACGGGCGCTCGGCAAGCGCTTCGACCCCGGTTGCGCACAAGGCCCGCTGCACCGCCTGCTCATCGGCGTGCGACCACTGCCGCCACAGGCGCTGATGGGGGTAACGGCCGCGCGCGACC
Source organism: Pseudomonas sp. 39004 (assembly GCF_028682155.1). Lineage (NCBI taxonomy): Bacteria > Pseudomonadati > Pseudomonadota > Gammaproteobacteria > Pseudomonadales > Pseudomonadaceae > Pseudomonas > Pseudomonas sp. 39004. Next base: position 11,850 of record NZ_JANIAG010000094.1, on the reverse strand, counting down.
AACTCGGCGACAGTGATGCCGTCTGGCGCCGAGGCGCTCTGCGGCAGCAAGGCCAGGCGCCGGGCCACGTCTTTGGCGGGGCGTTGCTGGATGTCCTGGCCATCGAGCAGTACCTGGCCGCAACTGGGCGGCAGCAACCGCGCCAGCGCCGCCAGCAAGGTCGATTTACCGCAGGCGTTGGGGCCGACGATCACGGTGAAGGCGCCATCCTCGATATCCAGCGACAGGTCGTGCGAAAGCGTTCGGGTATCACGGCGCAGGGTCAATGCACGGGCTTGCAGGCGAGAGCTCATCGAAGGTCCTTGGCAAGGTTAAATTTGCGGAATGGATTCTACATGATGGAATTAACTGCATGAGAAGTATTATCATGCGCACCTTGATTCCCTTCGAGCGAAGCCAGTCGATGAAGCCTTTTCGTATTTGCGCAGCACTGACCGCGGTTGCCCTGATGCTGTTCGGCCCGTGCGTGGCGGCCGCGCCCACGCGCATCGTGTCCACCACGCCGAGCGTCACCGGCATTCTGCTGGCGATGAACGCACCGCTGGTGGCCAGCGCCGCCGCCACGCCCAGCCGGCTGACCGATGGCAAGGGCTACTTCTCGCAATGGGCGACGGTGGCGGACCAGCGCGATGTGCAGGTGCTGTACCGCAACCTGCAGTTCGACATCGAAGCGGTGGTGGCCAGTGCGCCCGACCTGCTGGTGGTGTCCGCCACCGGTGCCGACAGTGCCGCGCCGCACCTGGCCGAACTCAAGGCCCAGGGCATCCCCACACTGGTAGTGAACTACTCCAACCAGTCCTGGCAGGCGCTGGCCACCGAGCTAGGCGCGCGCACCGGGCTGCAACGCCAAGCGCAGGAGGTGATCCAGCGTTTCGATGACTACACCCGTGAAACCGCCACGCGCCTGCACCCATCGCCACGCCCGGTGATGCTGGTCGGCTACAACATCGGTGGCAGTTATTCCATCGGCCGTGCCATCAGCCCTCAGGCGCGGCTGCTGACGGCGCTTGGTTTCCAGTTGCGTGAGCTGCCTGAAGCCATGGCTGGGCAGGTGATCCGGGCCACCGAGTTCCAGTTCATTTCCCGCGAGAACCTTGCCGCCGCGATTGGCGATGCCGACGTGTTCCTGCTCAGTGCCGATGACAGCGATGCCCAGGCCTTTCGCAGCGACCCGGTGCTGGCCAACCTGCCAGCGGTGCAGCATCAGCGTGTCTACCCGCTGGGGCCGAGCTCGTTTCGCATCGACTACTACTCCGGGCGGCAGATGCTCGATACCGTCGCCGGCTACTTCCGCTGATCATGCATGACCTATCGACCCAGCCTGTGCGGGCTGCTGGCCAGGTGCGCGGTATGCCGCGCCAGGGCCTGCTGGTGGGCGTGCTGATACTGCTGCTGGCCGCGTTGGCGAGCTTGCTGGTCGGTTCGCACGCAGTTCCCATGGCTGTCGTGTTCGACGCCCTCTACCAGCCCGACCTGCACAATGATCACCACCTGATCGTGCGTGAATTGCGGGTGCCGCGCACCCTGGTGGCGCTGCTGGCGGGCCTGGCGCTGGGGGCTGCGGGCACCTTGATGCAGGCGCTGACGCGCAACCCGCTGGCCGAGCCTGGGTTGCTGGGGGTGAATGCGGGTGCTGCGCTGGCCGTCATCCTTGGCGTCGCGCTGTTTGGCCTGACCCAGGTTGGCCAGTACATCTTGCTGGCCTTTCTGGGCGCTGGCGTTGCCGGTGTTGCCGTGTTCCTGCTCGGCCAGGCGGGCGGCAATGACAGCAACCCCGTGCGCCTGGTGCTGGCCGGGGCCGGGTTGACGATGCTGCTGGCGTCGCTGACCGGTATCGTCGTACTCAACACGCCACCGCAAGTTTATGACCACTTCCGTCATTGGGCGGCGGGGTCACTGGCGGGCAGCAGCACGGCCACGCTGCTATGGCCCGCCCTGGCCATTACCCTGGGGCTGGGCCTGGCGGCAGCGCTGATGCCGCAGCTCAATGCCTTGGCGCTGGGCCGCGACCTGGGCCGGGCGCTGGGGGTTAACCTGCGCCTGACCTGGGCGCTTGCCTGCGTCGCGCTGATGCTGCTGGCCGGCAGTGCCACGGCAATCGCCGGGCCGATCGGTTTCGTCGGCCTGGTAGCGCCCCACCTTGCGCGCGCGCTGGTCGGCCCGGACTACCGGCGCATGCTGCCCTATGCGGCATTGATTGCCGCGTTGTTGCTACTGGGCGCCGACCTGCTTGGGCGGGTGCTGGCTGCGCCGGCGGAACTGGCTGCCGGGACCCTGGCGCTGTTGCTGGGGGGGCCGGCGTTCATCGTGTTGATCGGCAGGTTTCGTCTATGTCAGCTTTGAATACCCCACGCGTACTCAGGTGCGGGCCTTGCAGCCTGCGTCTGCGCCCACGGGCGATATGGGTCGGCAGTGCGTTGTTACTGCTGGTGCTGGGCTTGGCGACCGTGCTGCTAGGTACCGGCAGCCTGCCGATTCGCGCCGGGCAGGTGCTGGCCAGCCTGCTGGGGCAGGGCGACAGTGAAATGACCCAGCGCATTGTCACGCGCGTGCGTTTGCCGCGGGTGCTCACCGGGATGCTGGTGGGCGCGTCACTGGGCATGGCGGGGGCGGTCTTCCAGTCGATTGCCCGCAATGCCCTGGGCTCGCCGGACGTCATTGGCTTTACGACCGGGGCCGCAAGCGGTGCCATCGTGCAGATCATTCTGTTCGATGCCGGCCCGTTGGCCACGGCACTGGCAGCGGTGGCAGCTGGCATGCTCACCGCATTGCTGGTGCTGCTGCTGGCGCGGCGCGGGCAGGGTAGCGAGGGTTATCGGCTGGTGCTGGTGGGCATTGGCATGGGCGCCACCCTGTCGGGCCTGAACCAGTTGTTGCTGGTTACCGGCGACCTTGATCAGGCGCTGTTTGCCCAGCTATGGCTGGCCGGCTCGCTCAGCACCCGGACCTGGGCGCATGTCGTCCCCGCCGCGTTGGGTTTGGCGTTGATCCTGCCGACAGTGCTGCTGCACGGGCGTGAGCTGGCGCTGCTGGAGATGGGCGATAGCACGGCCAGCCAACTGGGGGTGGCGGTCGGCCGTTCGCGGTTGCTGCTGGTGCTTTCTGCGGTGGGGCTGACGGCTATTGCCACGGCGGCTGCCGGGCCGATTGCCTTTGTTGCCCTGGCAGGGCCGCAATTGGCGCGGCGGCTGACGCGTACGGCAGGCGCGCCGCTGTTTTGCTCAGCCTTGATGGGGGCGGCCTTGTTGCTGATCGCCGATTGGCTGAGCCAGCGCCTGGCGGGCACGGCGCAGTTGCCGGTCGGTTTGGTGACGGGGGTGCTGGGTGGCGGCTATCTGCTGTGGCTGATTACCACCCAGCGCACGCGGTCTTCGTAGCAACGCCCCGGCATGGCCGTCAACCTGGCGTGACATCAATGCAAACAGTGCTTGAATTGGCTCGGGCGGCCAAACCCGTTAAGGTGTCGCCCCTCGCAAGGACTGCCCCGCTTCAGGACGTTTACGATGCCACTTTCGCCTAGTGCCACGCCGCCATTTGGCTTGCTCAGCGGTCGCCGGTTCACACCCGCTGCGTCACTCGAACCATTGCTTGAGGGGCATTCGCAACTGCTGGTTCCCGGCGCGGAAACGGTCTGGGCCGTCGGCGAGGTCGACCTCGGGGCTTCGATGCACCTGCTGCGTTTCTATCTGGACGATGAAGACTATTGGCTGCAAGTGCTGATGAACGGTAGCGAAGTGGGTGACACCGTATTGTTCGGTTATCACAGCGCTGTACCGATCCGCGACGCGTCGCACCTTCAGCGCCTTGTCGGCAGCCAGTCCAAGGTCGGCCTGCCGATCTACGAACACGACGGCTACCTGTATTCCCGCCAGTGGGGCCATGAGGCAGGCCAGGCCAAACTGGTCCCGTTGCACGAGCGCGTGACCTGCCCTGATGCGCGCTATGGCATCCAGCACCTGTCGATGCTCTACGCCCGCGATACCGGCCTGCCAGAGCGTCGCGAATTCCTGCTGCTGTCAGCGGAGGAGGACGAGCAGGGCAATGCCACTTTCACCACTTCGTTGGGCGTCACCCTGCACCCCACGGACTTTCACGTAACCTGACAAGGACTCACCATGCTCGACGCTCTCCGCCTGTCGCTCAATGCCACTGCAGTGACTGGCTTCATCCTTTATATCAGCGTGGCACTGTTGCTGTTCTGGCTGTTCCAGTTCATCTATACCCGCCTTACACCGCACCGCGAGTTCGCGCTCATTCGTGAGAACAACCCGGCCGCGGCCATTGCCCTGGGCGGCTCGCTGATCGGCTTTTCGCTGCCGGCCAGCAATATCATTGCCTACAGCGTCGGCATCCTCGACGTGGTGGCCTGGGTTGTGATCGCCGCGGTGGTGCAGTTGCTTGCCTTCGGCCTTACCAGCCTGGTGCTGCGCGGCCTGTCCAGGCGTATCGCCGCAGGCGAACTGGCCGCTGCCATCTACGCTGCCAGCGTGGCGATCAGCGTCGGCTTACTCAATTCGGCTTGCATGACCCCGTCGGCCTGACGCACTAGGAGCCCCCATGAAATCCCCAATGAGACGAAGCTCCGTCAAGCTGGTGCTGGCCAGCTCGCTGCCCTTGGCGTTGACCGCGTGCAGCCCGCAAGAGGAAACCTACACCGTCAGCCAGCAGGTGAACTACGGCAATGTCGAAGCCTGCGTCAACGACAAGGTGCCGGAGAAGGCGTGCAACGATGCCTACAAGCAGGCGCTGGCCGAGTACCGGCGCACCGCCCCGACCTATGTATCGAAGCCCGACTGCGAAGCCGAATTCGCCCCTGACGGTTGCCAGATAGGCGCCGGTGGCCGTTACATGCCCCGCATGAGCGGGTTCGAGCTGGACACCGCAGGTGAAGTCACCCAGTCCCAGGTCGATGCGGCCCACGCTCAGGGCGGCGGCTATGGCCATGTCGCCACCGCCGTGGTCGCTGGCATGCTGCTGGGGCAGATGACCAACAGCGCCGACCGCCGTTATCGCGCGCAGCCGCTGTATACCTACCGCGATGGCGCCGGGCAGCGCAATGGCCTGCTTGGGCAGCGATATGGTTCCGCCGGGGGCATTCAGCGCACCAACAAGGACGAGCAGAGCAGCAGTGGCGGTTCGTCCGGCGGGGGCGGTGCTGGCTATGGCGCCTCAGGCCGCACGGCGTCGCGCTCGGCCGTCTCTGCGTCCATCTCGCGGGGTGGCTTTGGCAGCCAGGCCACGGCCCGCAGTGGCTGGGGCGGCAAGTCTGGCAGCTTCTTCGGGGGGTAGGCATGCGCAAGGTCGAGCTCGCAGAGCGCCCAGGCTGGCGCGCCACTGCCCAACAAGAGGGCTTTGCCTTCCACACCCTCGATGGCGAGCGCTACTGGGACGAGCGGGGCTACTACCAATTCAGCCAGGCCCAGGTCGAGCGCGACTTGCAGGCCCCGACCGAAGCACTGCACGCGATGTGCCTGGACGCCGTTGATCGTATCGTCGACAGCGAGGCGCTGATGACGCGCCTGGCCATTCCTGCGGCATTCTTTGACCTGGTGCGGCAATCGTGGCTAGCGCGGCAGCCGCATCTGTATGGGCGCTTTGACTTCAGCTATGACGGCCATGGCCCGGCGAAACTGATCGAGGCCAACTACGACACGCCTACCTCGCTGTACGAGGCGGCGGCATTCCAGTTGATCTGGCTTGAAGAGCAGATCCAGCGGGGCGTTCTGCCCGCGCATGCCAGCCAGTTCAATACCCTGGCCGAAGACCTCATTCAGGCGTTTGCCGCGCAGCAGGGGCAGGGCACGTTCTACTTCTCGACCATCTCGGGCTCGGTAGAGGACCGTGGCACAACGGACTTTTTGCGCAAGATGGCCGCGCACGCCGGTATTTCCACCCGGCATATCGACCTGGAGGACATCGGCCTGAATGGCGAGGGGCGTTTCGTTGACCTGGAGGGGCAGCCGATTCAGCGCTTGTTCAAGCTGCACGCCTGGGAGCACATCTTCCACGAAGCCTTCGGCAAGGCCATCCCAGGTTGTGACACGCAGTTCATCGAGCCGCCGTGGAAGGCGTTGATCTCCAACAAGGGCATCTTGCCGTTGCTGTGGGAATGGCACCCAGGGCATCCCAACCTGTTGCCGGCCTTCATCGACGATAACCCTTCGCGGCCTGTGCCCAAGGGCTGGGTACGCAAGCCGTATTTCTCGCGGGAAGGGGCCAATGTGGACATTCGCACCGGCGAGGGGCAGCGGGTGTTCGAAGACGGGCCCTACAACGATGCGCCGTACATCCTGCAAGGGTTTGCGCCGTTGCCCAGGTTTGCTGACAGCTACACGCTGATCGGTTCGTGGGTCGTCGGTGACACAGCGGCGGGTATCGGTATTCGTGAGGATGACTCACTGATTACCAAGGACAGCTCGCGGTTTTTGCCGCATGTCGTGCTGGACTGACGGGCCGCGAAGCGGGGCAGCTGACCCCCCCTGAACCTCACGTCGGTTTCAGGATGCGCCTGGTCGTTCGCATGCAACCCTGCGCCGCCACAAGTGCCATGCTTGCAGGATGCCCTCGGGCCAGTGCGCGCAGACGCACGGCCATGGGCAAGGAGGCTGCCGACACCACGCAACCGTGACGTGGCCGGTACGCCGCAGCAGAACACGCCGGCCCCTGCCCCTACAACGCCAAGGCAGGGTCCGTGATGCCGAGGTCCGCTGTATGCCTGATGAACTGCTCCACCTGCCTTTGATCCACAGCATCCTGGCCCGTGAAAAGGAGACCCCCGGCGCCCTGTTGCCGATCCTTCACGCCATTCAGCAAGGCATCGGCTTCGTCCCCGATGCCGCTGTCGCCGAAATTGCCCATGCCCTGAACCTCAGCCTGGCCGAGGTGCGCGGGGTGATCAGCTTCTACCACGACTTCCGTACCACGCCACCTGCACGCCACACCTTGCGCCTGTGCCGGGCCGAGTCGTGCCAGAGCCGTGGCGCCGAGGCCTTGGCCGCGCAACTGCGCGACCAATTGGCGCTGGACGACCATGGCACCAGCGCCGACGGCGCCATCAGCCTGCGCCCGGTGTACTGCCTGGGTGCCTGCGCCTGCTCGCCAGCACTGGAGCTGGACGGCCAATTGCACGCACGCCTCACGCCTGAGCGCCTGCGTGCCCTGGTAAACGGTTGCCTGGAGGGCGAAACATGTTGAAGGTGTTCATCCCCTGTGATTCGGTAGCCCGCGCCGTGGGTGCCGATCAGGTTGCCGAGGCCGTGCAGCGCGAGGCCGAACGCCGGCAGTTGGCGGTCGATATCCAGCGCACCAGTTCGCGTGGCCTGTACTGGCTGGAGCCGCTGCTTGAATGCGAAACCGCACAGGGGCGCCAGGGTTTCGGCCCGGTCACGGTGCACGATGTGCCGGCGCTACTCGATGCCTTGGCAGGCGAGGCCCACGAGCATGCCCTGGCCTTGGGGCCGGTTGAGCAAATCCCTTATCTGAAAAGCCAGCAACGCCTGCTGTTCGCCCGGGCCGGCGTAACCCGGCCGCTGTCGCTGGACGACTACCGTGCCCACGGCGGCTTTGCCGGGTTGCAACACGCGGTGGCGCTGGACGGCGCCGAGGTGGTTGCTGCGGTGCTTGATTCCGGCCTGCGCGGCCGTGGCGGTGCGGCGTTCCCGGCTGGCATCAAATGGCGCACCGTGCGCGATGCCGGGGCCGGGCAGAAGTACGTGGTCTGCAACGCCGACGAAGGCGACTCCGGTACCTTTGCCGACCGTATGCTGATGGAAGGCGATCCGTTTCTGCTGATCGAAGGCATGATCATCGCCGGCCTGGCCGTGGGGGCCGACAAAGGTTACATCTACGTGCGCTCGGAATACCCCGACGCCATTCGCGTGCTCGACCAGGCCTTTGCCATCGCCCGTGACGCCGGTTACCTCGGTGTGAACGTGGCCGGCAGCGGCAAGGCCTTCGACCTGGAAGTACGGGTTGGCGCTGGCGCTTATATCTGCGGCGAAGAAACCGCGCTGCTGGAGTCCCTTGAAGGCAAGCGCGGCATCGTCCGCGCCAAGCCGCCATTGCCGGCCCTGCAGGGCCTGTTCGGCTTGCCGACCCTGGTGCACAACGTACTTACCCTGGCCTCGGTGCCGATCATCCTGGCCAAGGGCGCTGCGTTCTACCGCGACTTCGGCATGGGCCGCTCGCTGGGCACCATGCCGTTTCAGCTGGCCGGCAATATCCGCCACGGTGGCCTGGTGGAGCGGGCGTTCGGCCTGACCCTGCGCGAGCTGGTGGAAGGCTATGGCGGTGGTACCGCCAGCGGCCGGCCACTGAAGGCCGCGCAGGTCGGTGGGCCGCTCGGTGCCTGGGTGCCGCCCAGCCACTTCGACACGCCGCTGGACTATGAAGCCTTCGCCGCGATGGGCGCGATGCTGGGCCACGGCGGTGTGGTGGTGGCCGATGACACCCTCAACATGGCCAGCATGGCGCGCTTCGCCCTGCAGTTCTGCGCCGAGGAATCCTGCGGCAAGTGCACCCCCTGCCGCATCGGCTCGACCCGTGGCATGGAGGTGGTGGATCGGCTGATCGCCAGCACCGATTTCACCGAACGCCACGACCACGCCCTGCTGTTGCGCGACCTCTGCGACACGATGCAGTACGGCTCGCTGTGCGCCATGGGCGGGATGACGGCCTACCCCGTGGCCAGCGCACTCAAGTACTTCCCCGCCGATTTCGGTCTGACTCAGACGGAGGCCGCACAGTGATCAATTTTTTCGACCCCGAGACCGATCTTGGCACCCCGGCCCGCGACAGCCAGGTGCAGGTCAGCCTGAACATTGACGGCCGCGCGATCAGCGTGCCGGCCGGTACCTCGGTGATGCGCGCCGCCGCCATGCTCGGCACCAGCATCCCCAAGCTGTGCGCCACCGACAGCCTTGAAGCGTTCGGCTCGTGCCGCATGTGCATGGTGGAAATCGACGGCATGCGGGGGTATCCCGCCTCCTGCACCACCCCTGTCAGCGAAGGCATGGTGGTGCGCACCGAAACCCCGCGCCTGGCCGGGCTACGGCGCAATGTGATGGAGCTGTACATCTCCGACCACCCGCTGGACTGCCTGACCTGCTCGGCCAACGGTAACTGCGAACTGCAGACCGTCGCCGGCCAGGTGGGGCTGCGTGAGGTCCGCTACGGCTACGACGGCGCCAATCACCTGGCTGAGAAGAAGGACGTCTCCAACCCGTACTTCGACTACGAGCCCAGCAAATGCATCGTCTGCAGCCGCTGCGTGCGTGCCTGCGAAGACATCCAGGGCACCTTTGCCCTGACCATCACCGGGCGTGGTTTCGACTCGCGGGTGGCGGCGGCCGGGGGCGATAACTTCCTGGCCTCCGAGTGCGTGTCGTGCGGTGCTTGCGTGCAGGCGTGCCCGACCGCCACCTTGACCGAAAAGAGCCTGGTGCAGCTCGGCCAGCCCGAACGTGCGGTGATCACCACCTGCGCCTACTGCGGTGTCGGCTGCTCGTTCCGTGCCGAGATGAAGGGCGACCAGCTGGTGCGCATGGTCCCGGACAAGAACGGCGGCGCCAACCATGGCCACGCCTGCGTCAAGGGCCGCTTCGCCTGGGGCTATGCCACCCACCCGGACCGCATCACCAAGCCGATGATCCGCAAGCGCCTCGAAGACCCGTGGCAGGAAGTCAGCTGGGAAGAGGCGGTAAACTACGCGGCCAGCGAGTTCCGGCGCATTCAGCTCAAGTACGGGCGTGATTCGATTGGCGGCATCACCTCCAGCCGCTGCACCAACGAAGAAGCCTACCTGGTGCAGAAACTGGTGCGCGTGGCGTTTGGCAACAACAACGTCGACACCTGCGCCCGGGTGTGCCATTCACCCACCGGCTACGGCCTCAAGCAGACCCTCGGTGAATCGGCCGGTACCCAGAGCTTCGATTCGGTAATGCAGGCCGACGTGGTCCTGGTGATTGGCGCCAACCCCACCGATGCCCACCCGGTGTTCGGCTCGCAGCTCAAGCGCCGCCTGCGCCAGGGCGCGCGGCTGATCGTCATCGACCCACGGCGCATCGACCTGGTCGACTCGCCCCACGCCCGCGCCGAGCTGCACCTGCAACTGCGCCCTGGCACCAACGTGGCCATGCTCAACGCCCTGGCCCACGTGATCGTCAGTGAAGGCTTGCTGGCCCAGCGCTTTATCGACGCGCGCTGCGAGACCGAGGACTTCGCCCGCTGGCGCGACTTCGTCAGCCTGCCAGAGAACGCGCCGGAAGTACTCGGCCCGGTCTGCGGCGTGCCCGCCGAGCAGATCCGCGCCGCAGCCCGGCTGTACGCCACCGGCGGCAACGCGGCCATCTACTACGGCCTGGGTGTCACCGAGCACAGCCAGGGCAGCACCGCGGTGATGGGCATCGCCAACCTGGCCATGGCCACCGGCAACATTGGCCGCGAAGGGGTAGGGGTGAACCCGCTGCGTGGGCAGAACAACGTGCAGGGTTCGTGCGACATGGGCTCGTTCCCGCATGAACTGCCCGGCTACCGGCATATCTCCAACGAAGGGGTACGTGCCGAATTCGAGCGGGCCTGGGGCGTGACCTTGCAGCCCGACCCGGGCCTGCGCATTCCCAACATGTTCGAGGCGGCCCTGGATGGCAGCTTCAAGGCGCTGTACTGCCAGGGTGAGGACATCGCCCAGAGCGACCCCAACACCCAGCACGTCACTGCGGCCCTGCATGCCATGGAGTGTGTGGTGGTGCAGGACATCTTCCTCAACGAAACGGCCAAGTTTGCCCACGTGTTCCTGCCGGGCAGTTCGTTCCTTGAAAAGGACGGCACCTTCACCAACGCCGAGCGCCGTATCTCGCGGGTGCGCAAGGTCATGGAGCCGCTGGCCGGCAAGGCCGACTGGGAGGCCACGGTGGCCCTGGCCAACGCCTTGGGCTACCCGATGCAGTACCGCCACCCGTCCCAGATCATGGACGAGATCGCCCGCCTGACGCCGACCTTCCACCGCGTCAGCTACGCCGAGCTCGACCGCCATGGCAGCCTGCAGTGGCCGTGCAACGATGCCGCACCCGATGGCACGCCGACCATGCACATCGACCAGTTCGTGCGCGGCAAGGGGCGCTTCATGCTCACGGGTTACGTGCCCACCGACGAGAAGGTCAACAGCCGCTACCCGCTGTTGCTGACCACCGGGCGTATCCTCAGCCAGTACAACGTTGGCGCCCAGACCCGGCGCACCGGCAACGTTGCCTGGCATGATGCCGACCGCCTGGAGCTGCACCCGACCGATGCCGAGAGCCGTGGCATTCGCGACGGTGACTGGGTGGGTATCGGCAGCCGTGCCGGGCAGACGGTGCTGCGCGCCAAGGTCAGTGCGCGGGTGGCGCCGGGGGTGGTGTACACCACATTCCACTTCCCTGAGTCAGGCGCCAACGTGATCACCACCGACAACTCCGACTGGGCCACCAACTGCCCTGAATACAAGGTGACGGCGGTGGAGGTGGTGAAGGTGTTCCACCCGTCTGAATGGCAGAAGCGCTACCAGGACTTCAGCGACGAACAGCGCCGCCTGCTCAAGGAGCGCCGCACCGCCGAGCAACCGGAGAACGCCGAGGTGCGCCGATGAGCAGTGACAACCTGGTCAAGATGGCTAATCAGATTGCCCATTATTTTGACAGCGAACCGAACCGGGTGCTGGCGGTGCAGGGGGTGAGGCAGCACTTGCAGAGCTTCTGGACGCCGGCGATGCGCCGGCAGTTAATGGCGTGGAGCGAGGCCAATGGCGGGGAAGGTCTGGACCCAAAAGTGCGCGAGGCGCTGACCTAGCCCTTCGCGCAGATCGGAAGAGCACAC
>NZ_JANIAG010000093.1:0-22175 GCF_028682155.1 Pseudomonas sp. 39004 | reverse complement strand
ACACGGCAGAGGCGTAGCAAGCAGATTTTTTTGGAGTAGGCACGCTTTTCAGGGGTACGCCCCGCGGTCTGACACAGAACAATAAAACTACCTCAAGGTAGCAGCAGTCAGCACCGGACCAGTCATGGTGAAAGCAGGTCAGCGCTCAAAAAAATACGTTTGCTCTTGACCCCGCATGGGGGTCGCTCGCAACACAAAGACAGGCTTACAAAAACAACAAAAGGCCAGTCTTCAATAATAAAAAAGAGCAGGCAACATCACTTTGAGGGGAGCTTAGGCTCCCCTCAGTGCTTCCTGCCCTCCTCCTCTTCCTCCTGCTTCGCCTCATCCACTTTCTCGACCTTCTCCACCAGCAAAGGCATCGTGCCCAGCACCAGCAGGGCCAGCACCGTGCTGATCAATGCCGTGGCCTCACGCCCCATGCCGGCAGCCGTGCCGATGGCGGCGGTCATCCACAACCCGGCAGCGGTAGTCAGCCCTTTCACGTGGCTGGTGTCCTGGCCGTTACCCTTGAGAATGGTCCCCGCGCCCAGAAAGCCGATACCGGCGACAATGCCCTGGATCACCCGGCTAAGCGCCTGCTCGTCAGCGCCGGCCATGCTCGGTGACAACACAAACAGTGCAGCGCCAAGCGAGACCAGCATGTGCGTGCGCACGCCGGCAGACTTGCCTTTGTGCTCGCGCTCGAAACCCAGTACCGCACCGAGCAGCGCGGCCATCAGCAGGCGCACGAGGACCTGGGTCACTTCGCGCTCGTCGGTGATGTCGGCGAACTCGGCTTGTATGGCCTGCCAGATGGGGTGCCACCAGGGGTTCATAGTGATGCTCCTCGAACGGGCCTGGCGTGCGGCCCTTCTGAGGGTTGACCCACTGCGCGCTGACAAGTGCGATGCCGCCCGCCCGGCGGAACGATGCAGCAACCTGCCGTGTACTGCGGTCACAACCTGTAACCGCCACCAGGAGGATATTCCCATGCCGGTTGAAATCGACGAAAGCACCCGCCGCTGCACCCTGATCGGCGACGATGTGCATCTGGAAGGCGATGGCCCAGCCATTGAAATCATCACCGACGAACAACTGCGCATGTCGGTGGCGCTGCTCGCCGGGCAACGCGTACCAATCACCGAGGCAGAGGCCGATGCGCTGACCGTGGCGGGTGCGGTGGATAGCCGCAGGCATCTGAAGACCAGCGTGCCAGGCTCGGTAATATGAGGCCTGGCGGCCTTTAGCTGCGCATCTGATACGGTTTTTATCGCAAAACCTGAGCCTGTGCTGATAACAGCTCGGGGGCCATAGTGCTCATGCCTGATCGAGGCCTGATGAGCACCGAGCCATGAACGATAGAATTCAATTTACCGAGATTGCCGCGCCCGTAGTCACCGCCGCCAAACGCCCTGTCGACAGCGGCATTCACACCCGCAGTTTCACCGGGCTGTACCGCAACCTGCGCATCGGCTTCGCCGGGCTGTTGTTCGCCCTGTTCTTCGGCACCGTCTGGCTCGACTGGAACGGCCGCCAGGCCGTGCTGTGGGACTTGAGCAGCAGCAAGTTCCATATCTTTGGCGCCACCTTCTGGCCGCAGGACTTCATCCTGCTGTCGGCGCTGTTGATCATCTGCGCCTTCGGCCTGTTCGCCATCACTGTCTACGCCGGCCGTGTGTGGTGCGGTTACAGTTGCCCGCAAAGCACCTGGACCTGGCTGTTCATGTGGTGTGAAAAGATCAGCGAAGGCGACCGCAACCAACGCATCAAGCTCGCCGCAGCCCCTTGGGGCCTGGAGAAGCTGGCCCGCCGCTCACTGAAGCACGGGTTGTGGCTGGCCATCGGCCTGCTCACCGGCCTGACCTTCGTTGGCTACTTCACCCCGATCAAGCCCCTGGCGGCGGAGCTGTTCACCCTGCAACTGGGCGGCGTCGCGCTGTTCTGGGTGCTGTTCTTCACCGCCGCCACCTACATCAATGCCGGTCTGTTGCGCGAAGCGGTCTGCCTGCACATGTGCCCATATGCCCGTTTTCAGAGCGTGATGTTCGACAAAGACACCCTGGCGGTAGCATACGACCCGCGTCGGGGCGAAACCCGTGGCCCGCGCAAGAAAAGCAGCAACGCCCAAGCCCAAGGCCTGGGCGACTGCATCGACTGCACGATGTGCGTGCAAGTCTGCCCCACCGGCATCGATATCCGCGACGGCCTGCAAATGGCCTGTATCGGTTGCGCGGCCTGCATCGATGCCTGCGACGGGGTCATGGACAAGATGGGTTACGCCCGCGGCCTGATCGGTTACAAGTCCGAACACAGCCTGCAGGGCGGCACCACCCACTGGCTGCGGCCGCGCCTGCTGGGCTATGCGGCCGCGCTGGTGGTGATGGTCGGCGCACTGGTACTTGCCTTGCAGTGGCGCCCGATGGTGTCGCTGGACGTGATCAAGGACCGTGGCCTGTTCCGCGAAAACGCCCTGGGCCAGATCGAGAACATCTACCTGCTCAAAGTCATCAACAAGACCGAAAGTACCCAGCGCTATCACCTGCGGTTGCTGGACGCCGACGGCTTCACCCTGCAGGGCAAGACCGAGTTCATCATCCCGGCCGGCGAAATGAGCGAACTGCCTGTCTCGGTGGCGATGCTCGCCGAGCGCCCGAGCAGCAGCTCGCAGACCTTGAGTTTCGAGGTGCAGGACAGCGACGAACCTGCTGTACGCAGTGTTGCCCAAAGCCGCTTCGTCGCGCCGATGAACCGCTGATCCCTTAAACTGTTTGTCCACCTTGCCTGCCAGGCTTCGACAGAAGGCCAGAATGAAACGCTACGAACGATTCGCCGACGACATTGCCGAACTGATCCGCTCGGGTGTGCTGGGCCCCGGCCAGCGCGTACCCTCGGTACGCTATGCCAGCCAGACCCACGGGGTCAGCCCGTCCACGGTGTTCCAGGCCTACTACCTGCTTGAGCGGCGCGGGCTGATCCGCGCACGGCCGCGCTCGGGGTATTTCGTCAACGCCCATGCACCGCGCCAGTTCAGTGAGCCGCAGGCGTTGCAGCCGGTCAGCGAGTCCACCGATGTCGACGTCAGCGCGTTGGTCTTCTCCATCCTCGACTCGATCAAGGACCCCAACACCGTGCCGTTCGGCTCGGCGTTCCCAAGCCCCGAACTGTTCCCGCTGCAGCGCTTGTCCCGCTCGCTGGCCAGCGCCAGCCGCGCGATGGACCCGCGCATGGTGGTCACCGACCTGTCCCCCGGCAACCCCCAGTTGCGCCGGCAGATCGCCCTGCGCTACATGGTCGGCGGGCTGATGCTGCCGATGGAAGAGCTGTTGATCACCAATGGCGCACTCGAAGCCCTCAACCTGTGCCTGCAGGCCGTGACCGAACCCGGCGACCTGGTGGCGATCGAAGCACCGGCCTTCTATGCCTGCCTGCAGGTGCTGGAACGGCTGAAACTCAAAGCGGTGGAAATCCCCGTTCACCCGCGCGAGGGCATGGACCTGAGCGTGCTGGCGCAGACCCTGGAGAAGCACCCGGTCAAGGCCGTATGGTGCATGACCAACTTCCAGAACCCGGTGGGTGCGAGCATGCCGGAAGCCAAGAAGCAGGCGCTGGTCGAGCTGCTGGCACGCCACCAGGTGCCGCTGATTGAAGACGACGTCTATGCCGAACTGTATTACGCGCAACAGGCGCCCAAGCCAGCCAAGGCCTTCGATAAGCAGGGCCTGGTGATGCACTGCGGTTCGTTCGCCAAGAGCCTGGCGCCCGGTTACCGGATCGGTTGGGTGGCCGCCGGGCGCTTTGCCCAGAAGATCGAACGGCTCAAGCTGATGACCTCGCTGTGCGCCTCGATGCCCGCCCAGGCAGCCATCGCCGACTACCTGCAGCACGGTGGCTATGACCGCCACCTGCGCAAGCTGCGTTACGCCCTGGAAGGCCAGCAGGCCAACATGCTCGCGGCCATTTCCCGGTACTTTCCGGCACAGACGCGGGTCAGCCAGCCTTCCGGCGGCTACTTCCTGTGGCTCGAACTGCCAGAGCAGATGGACGCACTGAAGCTGTTCCACATGGCCTTGGCCCAAGGCATCAGCGTTGCGCCGGGGCCGATCTTCTCGCCAACTCGACGCTTCGGCAATTGCATCCGCCTGAATTACGGCAGCCCCTGGCATGACGGTGCCGAACGGGCGATGGAGACCTTGGGGCGCATCATTCGTTCATTTTGATGGCTGGGGGATTGTGGCGCGACTATAGTTGTGCGACCCGTTCAACGGATCGACAGCATGCAGCCAGTCACTCAACCCACCTACGACCAGCTGCAGGCACGCGTCGCGGAACTGGAAGCCTTGCTGACCGAGCGCGAGGACATCGCGCAGGCCAACAACAAACTGCTCGGTGAACTGGTCGACAGCAGTCTGGCCAACGTGTTTGCAGCTGACCGAAAGATGCGCCTGCTGGCCATCAACCGCACTGCCCGCGAAACCTTCGAGCGTTGGCGCGGCTATGTGCCAAAAATCGGCGATTATGTGCCGCAGTTCCTTGCCAACCAGCCCGACATCATGGGCCGGTTGGCCCCGGTATGGCCACGCCTGCTGGCGGGCGAAGCGTTCATCGATACGATTGCCCTGGGGCCACCTGATGCCCTTCGCCATTACGAAATCCGCTACACCCCGCTGCGCGATGCGCAGCAGCGCATTCAGGGCGGTTACATGTTCGCCTATGACATTACCGAACGGATTGCCGAACAGGAACGCCTGCGCCAGACCGAAGAGGCATTGCGCCAATCGCAGAAAATGGAAGCAGTCGGCCAGTTGACCGGCGGCATTGCCCATGATTTCAACAACCTGCTGGGAAGCATTCTTGGTGCACTGGAGCTGGCCGAACAACGACTGAGCCAACAGCGCTACTTCGATACGGCCAGGATGCTCGAAGTCGGCAAGCACAACGCATTGCGCGCGGCCTCGCGGGTGCAGCGCCTGCTGGCATTTTCGCGCCAGCAGACATTGCTGGCGCACCCGATCGATGTGCAGCTGCTGGTGGCTGACATGAACGACCTGATCCGTAGCTCGATCGATTCGCACATCGATTTTCAGGACCTGACCCAGGCAGGACTGTGGTCGATCTGCATCGACCCTCAGCAGTTGGAAAATGCCCTGCTCAACCTGTGCATCAACGCCCGCGACGCCATGCCCCTGGGCGGCACATTGTGCATTGGCTGTGAAAACACCGAACTCGACAAGGACCAGGCGAGCCGCCTGGACCTGCCGCCGGGGCAGTTCTTGCACATTCGCGTGGACGACACCGGCATAGGCATGAGCAAGGACATTGTGCAGCGTGCGCTTGATCCCTTCTTCACCACCAAGCCCATGGGCCAGGGTACTGGCCTTGGATTGTCGATGGTCTACGGCTTTGTGCGCCAGTCGGGCGGCCAGTTACGCATCGACAGCACGCCGGGCCAAGGCACCACCGTTCACCTGTATCTGCCTCGTGAAGAAAGCATCACGCCCCCGGCCCCCTGTGCTGCGCCCGAAGACACGCTCGAAAAGCCGCAGCACAGGCCTTATCGAATCATGCTGGTTGAAGATCAGGCGACCATGCGCCTGGTGCTCAGCGAAGTGCTGCAAGAACTGGGGCACGAGGTCCAGGTTTGCGAGGACGGCCTTAGCGCCTTCAGTGCATTGCGGGAGGGGCCGTTGCCGGACTTGCTGATCACCGATGTCGGCCTGCCCGGAGGCATCGATGGGCAGCAACTCGCCGGGGCCTACCGAAGCCTTGCCAGTGAGGCGCCGGTGATACTGATCACCGGTTATGACATCACCAGCAGCATGGCCAAAAGTTTGCCCGCAGGCCCCACCGAGGTGCTTTGCAAGCCGTTCGAGCTCAAGGCACTTGCGCAGCGCATCGATCGCCTGCTGGGCGTTACCGCGCATTTGCGTTGAGCGGCTTTTCGCCCTCGCCGTGAACGCGTTAAAGTCTGGGCCTCATATTTCGTCGGACGTCGGCATGCCTTCCCGCGACCTGCATTCCCTGCGCCAGCAAATCGAACAGCTGCAGCAACGTAACGCTCTGCTGGAGTCGCAGCTGGCGTGCCACCTGGAAAACGATCAGAACCTCTACCGGTCGTTGTTCGACAGCATGGACGAAGGCTTCTGCATCATCGAGTTCTTCGATGGCCCGCATGGCCCACTGAGCGACTATGTCCATGTCGTGGCCAATGCGGCTTACGCGAAACATGCCGGCATCGCCAACGTGGTCGGGCAAAAGCTGCGCGAGATGGTACCCGACGAAGCGGATGACTGGGTTGCCCGCTATGGCGCAGTACTGCGCACCGGCGAGCCACTGCACTTCGAGCAGGAGCTGGTTGCCACGGGCCATGTGCTTTCCGTCACCACCTTTCGCGTCGAGCCCGCCGAAAAACGCCAGGTCGCAGTCCTGTTCAAGGATGTCACCGAACGCCGACGTGCGGAGCTTGCCCTTCAGCGCCTGAATGAAGAGCTCGAACAGCGGGTCAGCGCCGCGCTGGCGGAGCGCCGGCTATTAGCCGAGGTGGTCGAACACAGCCTTGCCAACGTGCACATGATCGACAGCAATTTGCGCTGGCTGGCGATCAACCGGCAGGCCAAGCGCGAATTTCATTACCTGTATGGCGCCACCCCTGAGGTGGGCGACTACCTGCCCGCGCTGATGGGCGATGATGACACCGACCTGAACCTGGTCATGCCTTTGTGGCAACGCGCGCTGTCGGGCGAGCAGTTCACCTTGACCCAGCGTTTCGGCAAAGGGGCTGCACAGCGGCATTACGAGCTGCGCTTCAATTGCCTGCGTGACTCTGATGGCGCCATCCAGGGCGCCTACCTGTTCGCTTATGACATCAGCGAACGGGTCGAAGCCCAACAGCGTCTGCTCAAAGCTGAGGAGGCGTTGCGCCATGCCCAGAAGATGGAAGCCGTGGGGCACTTGAGTGGCGGCATTGCCCATGACTTCAACAACTTGCTTGGCAGCATCCTTGGTGCCCAGGAGCTGATGCAAAAACGCCTGAAGCAGGCGCGTTACGATCAGCTTGGCAGCCTGCTGGAGGCAGGCCAGGGCGCGGCGCAGCGAGCATCCGCGGTGGTCCACCGCCTGTTGGCATTTTCGCGCCAGCAGACCCTGCAACCGCAGCCCACCGATGTGACCCATCTGGTAAACGCCATGGAACAGCTGATTCGCGGCAGCATCGGCCCGTCCATCCTGCTGCACAGCCACCTCCCCGCGAACCTGTGGCCAACGTTCATCGATCCGCCACAGCTGGAAAACGCTCTGCTCAACTTGTGCATCAACGCCCGTGACGCGCTGCCTGCCGGGGGCGCAATCACCCTGGACGGCGAAAACGTGACGCTTGACCTGCCGCTTGCCAAAGAACTCGACCTGCCTGCGGGCAATTACCTGCGCCTTCGGGTCAAGGACAATGGCCGAGGCATGTCAACGGAGGTGGCGGCACGCGCAGTCGACCCGTTCTTCACCACCAAGCCGATGGGCCAGGGCACTGGCCTTGGGCTTTCCATGGTCTACGGTTTCGTGCGCCAGTCGGGCGGCCAGCTGCGCATCGTTTCCAAGCTCGATGAAGGTACGCAGGTCGTGCTGTACCTGCCGCACCACCTTGATAGACACACGACGAACAGCAACGATTCCCCGACTGCCCTGCCGACAAAACCCAAGAGCATGAGCGCCGGGCACATCGTGCTGGTGGAAGATCAGCAACCCCTGAGCCTGATCATCAGTGAAGTGCTGGAGGAACTCGGCCACGAGGTGCGGACATTCGCCAACGGCCCCAGCGCGCTGGCCTATCTGGGCAACTGCCAACCCCCGCAGTTGCTGATCACGGATATCGGCCTGCCCGGCGGGCTCAATGGCCGTCAAGTCGCCGAGCAATGCCGCGTGCTTCACCCGCATATCAAAGTGCTGTTCATTACGGGTTACGATGAAAGCGCCGTACTCAGCAACGGTCAGCCATTGGAGGCTTCCAGCGTGCTGACCAAACCTTTCGACCTGGCTGCACTGTCGGATAGAGTCGCACAGCTGCTGATTAACTAACGGCCACTGGATAGGGATGGAGCGCAAAGGATGCCCAGTGACTCTCGCTTGAGCACTACCGATGAATTGAATTTTCTACGCCAACGGGTCGATCAACTCGAACGGCGCAATACCGAGTTGAGCAGCGAATTATCGCGGTTGCATGAGCGCACCCAGGAGGCGGAAGGTTACCGATTCCTGTTCGAGAACATGGAAGAAGGCTTCTGCATCATCCAGTTCATCGACGGCCCTCTGGGGCCATTGAGCGATTACGTGCACTTGATGGCCAACCCCGCTTACTGCCGCCATGCCGGGCTGCCCGATGTGGTGGGCCGCACCCTGCGTGAAGTGATCCCCGACGAGGCCGAGGTCTGGCTCGACTATTTCGGTACGGTGGAGCGCACCGGCAAACCCCTGTATTTCGAGCACGAGCTGCTGGCCACCGAGCGCTGCCTGGGCCTTGCGGCAATCCGTATTGAGCCTGCTCACAATCATCAGGTTGCGGTGATCTTTCGTGACGTGACGGCACGCAAGCGCGCTGAAAGCGCCCTGCAACACCTCAACGCAGAGCTCGAACAGCGCGTAGAACTGGCCGTGGCGCAGAGCCAGAAGGCCGAGGAAGCGTTGCGCCAGGCGCAAAAGGTCGAAGCCGTGGGCCAGTTGACGGGGGGCATCGCGCACGACTTCAACAACCTGCTTGGCGGCATCCTCGGCGCTCTGGAACTGGCCAGAGACAGGCTTGCAGCCGACCAGCGCAAAGCAACGATCAGCCCGCTGCTCGACAGCGCCCACGGCGCTGCGCAACGTGCTGCAGCGCTTGTGCATCGGCTACTGGCGTTCTCCAGGCAGCAAACCTTGCAACCTCGCCCGACGGATGTCGCCGAGTTGGTCAGTGGCATGCTGGACCTGATCAGCCGCAGCACCGGCCCCCACATCGCAATCGACTACCAGTGCAAAGACGCCCTCTGGGCGGTACGTATCGACCCTCCTCAGCTTGAGAGTGCCCTGCTCAACCTGTGCATCAATGCCCGCGATGCCATGCCCAATGGCGGCCGGGTCCGTATCGCGCTGTGCAATGTGTCGCCCACGCTTGAACACGCCAGCGAGCTGGAACTGGCGCCTGGCGACTATCTGTGCCTGAGTGTCGAAGACACGGGTGGCGGCATGACGGATGACACGCTCAGCCGCGCGGTGGACCCTTTCTTCACCACAAAGCCACTTGGCCGCGGCACAGGCCTGGGCTTGTCGATGACCTACGGATTTGTGCGGCAATCCGGCGGGCAGTTGAAAATCACATCGACGCTTGGGCACGGCACACAGGTGCTGCTGTACCTGCCGAGGTACCACGCGCAACCTGCCCCTGCCGCGCTCAAGCCCCAGGCGCCGGCAGCGCGCCCGAGCAGCGGCGCCGCAAAGCGGATCGTCGTGGTCGAGGATGTAAGCGCGATGCGCCTGGTCATTGCAGAAGTGCTGCATGACCTGGGCCATGAGGTGCAGATGTACGAGGATGGCCCCATGGCGATTGCCGGCCTGGAAAACCAGCCGCCACCCGACCTGCTGGTCAGTGACGTGGGCTTGCCGGGCGGCATCAACGGGCGCCAGTTGGCCGACCGGCTGCGCCTACGCTACGTCGGCCTCAAGGTGCTGTTCGTCACAGGTTACGACGAGAGCACGGCGCTTGGCCAAGGCGACCTCGATACGGACATGCGTGTGCTGACCAAGCCCTTTACCCTTGAGGCGCTTGCCGAGCAGGTCGGCCAGTTGCTGGAAGGCTGATAGCCCTCAGCGCCCGCCCCCCAGGTCGACGAAGCTGCCAGTGGAGTAGGACGCTTTGTCCGAGAGCAACCAGATGATCGCCTCGGCGACTTCTTCAGGCCGGCCACCACGGCCCATGGGCAAACCGGGTTCGAGTTTGGCGACGCGGTCGGGGTCGCCGGAAAGCGCATGGAAGCCGGTGTGTATGTAGCCTGGGCGCACGCCATTGACACGCACACCGTCCCCCGCCACTTCCTTGGCCAAGCCGAGGGTGAAGGTGTCCAGTGCGCCCTTGGAGGCGGCGTAGTCGACATACTCGTTGGGCGAGCCCAGGCGGGCGGCCACCGAAGAGACGTTGACGATAGCCCCGCCCTGCCCGCCATGCCGGCGTGCCATGCGCAGCAGGGCATGTTTGGCGCAGAGCATGGGGCCGACGACATTGGTCTTCATCACCTTGAGCAGGCGAAATTCGGACATCTCCTCGACGCGGCTTTGCTGGCCGATGGTGCCAGCATTGTTGACCAGCGCAGTGACGGGACCCAGCTCCTGGTCGACGCGCTGAAACAGCTGGATGACCTCATCCTCGACGCTGGCATCGGCGCGCACGGCAATCGCCTCGGCGCCCAATGCCCGCACCTGGCTGAGGATATGCTCGGCAGCCTGGTCGTCGGCGTGATAGTTGATGCAGATGCGATAACCCTGCTGTGCTGCCAGCAGCGCGGTGGCGGCGCCGATACCTCGACTGGCGCCAGTGATGACGATGACATTCTCCATGGGTCTGCCAATGTGTTCGAAAGTGGGGCTTCGACAATAGGGGAAATGCCAACTCAAGGGAATGACATCAACCCTGCAAAGCGTGCTAACCCCCCCGCTCTTGATCCAGCTCTTGATCTTGATCTTGATCTTCAGCGACTCAGGAGCGAGGGGACCCCGAAGCGCAGCGTAGGGGCCGTATGATGGAGCGCAGCCCTTTTTGGTTACTTTTTGGGGCGTTTGCCAAAAAATGGACTCCGCCAGATATCAATACCAACAGACAAAGACCATCAATGCCCAGCCGAAGCCGGCCCAGCCTTGGCCGTAAACGGCGGCCGCGCAAACCACACCAACAAGATCAACCCAGCAAACACCCACGTCATCATCATGAAGTAGTCCACCGTCGACATCATGTAAGCCTGCGCATTCAGAATCTGCTCCAACTGCGCATAATTCTGCGAGCTAGCCCCCCCAAGCTGCTCAAGCGCATGCCGAGTCGCCGGGTCAAACTGGCTGATGTTCTCGCTCAAGTAGGCATGATGCTGATCAGCCCGGCGAATCCAGATCCAGGTCGTCAACGACGCCGCAAAACTCCCCCCCAGCGTACGCAGGAACGTCGCCAGCCCCGAGCCATCGGCAATCTGATGCGGCGGAAGGTCCGAAAGCAGAATGCTCAACGTCGGCATGAAGAACAACGCAACGCCAATCCCCATGAACAGCTGCACCAACGCCACATGCTGGAAGTCCACCTCACTGGTAAACCCGGCACGCATGAAGCAGCTGGTGCCAATGGCCAGAAACGCCAGCCCCGCCAACAGACGCAAGTCGAACCGGTGCGCGTACTTGCCGACAAAGGGCGACATGATCACCGGCAACAGCCCGATGGGCGCCACCGCCAGCCCCGCCCAGGTAGCCGTATAGCCCATCTGCGTCTGCAGCCACTGCGGCAGGATCAGGTTGATACCGAAGAACCCCGCATACCCCCCGACCAAGACGATGGTGCCGACCCGGAAGTTGCGGTGCACGAACAACCGCAGGTTCACCACCGGGTGCCGGTCGGTCAGTTCCCAGATCACGAACACCGCCAGGAACACCACCGAGATCAGGCTGCCGATGATGATGAACGACGACTCGAACCAGTCCAGGTCATTGCCCTTGTCGAGCACCACCTGCAACGCACCGACACCGACGATCAGCGTCAGCAGGCCGATGTAGTCCATCGGCTGACGGCTGGTCACCACCGGCCGCGTGCGCATCTGTTGGCGTACCACGGCGGCGGCGAACAGGCCGATGGGGACGTTGATGAAGAAGATCCATGGCCAGCTGTAACTGTCGGTGATCCAGCCGCCCAGTATCGGCCCGGCAATCGGCGCCACCACCGTGACCATCGCCAGCAGCGCCAGGGCCATGCCCCGCTTGGCCGGAGGGTACACGGCAATCAGCAAGGTCTGGGTCATCGGGTACAACGGCCCCGCCACCACCCCTTGCACCACACGAAAGCCCACCAGCTCCGGCATCGACTGGGCGATCCCGCACAGGAACGATGCCAGCACGAACAGCAACGTGGCCCAGATGAACAGCTTCACCTCACCAAAGCGCCGGCTCAGCCAGCCCGTCAGCGGCAAGGCGATCGCGTTGCTCACCGCGAACGAGGTGATTACCCAGGTGCCCTGCTCGTAGCTCACCCCCAGGTTGCCGGAGATGGTCGGCAAGGCCACGTTGGCGATGGTGGTGTCGAGCACTTGCATGAACGTCGCCAACGACAGGCCGATGGTGGTCAGCAACAGGCTCGGCGGGGTGAACTGGGCGGCGGCCTGGTTGCTCATCGCTGCGCCGTCTTGCCGGCTGCGCTGTTGTCGTGAATCAGCCGCGCAATCAGGTGGTCGGCTTCGACCAGTTGACGGTCATACACCTGGGTGGTGTAGCTGGCCTGTTGCGGGGGCTGCTGGGCCAGGGTCGGGCCGCTCTGGTCGTGCAAGTCGACCTCGACCACCGTGGACAGGCCGATACGCAGTGGATGGTCCTTGAGCTGATCAGGGCTCAAGTGAATACGCACCGGTACCCGCTGCACGATCTTGATCCAGTTGCCGGTGGCATTTTGCGCCGGCAGCAGCGCGAAGGCGCTGCCCGTACCTGCACCGAGGCTGTCCACCGTGCCGCTGTACTTGACCTCGCTGCCGTACAGGTCGGCGCTGATTTCCACCGGCTGACCGATGCGCATGTCGCGCAGCTGGGTTTCCTTGAAGTTGGCATCGATCCACACCTGGTCCAGGGGGATCACCGCCATGGTCGCGGTGCCAGGTTGCAGGCGCTGCCCCAGTTGCACGGTGCGCTTGGCGACATAACCGGTCACCGGCGCCACCAGGGTGGTGCGGGCATTGTCCAGGTAGGCCTGGCGCAGGTCGGCCGCGGCCGCCATGACTTCCGGGTGCGAGGACACCACGGTGTCATCCACCAGCGCGGAGCTGGTATTGAGCTGCTGGCGGGCGCTGGTGAGGGCGCTCTGGGCGACGCTCAGGTCGTCGCGGGCGTGGGAGATTTCTTCCGCCGCAATCGCCCCGCTGTCGGCCAGCACCTTGCGCCGGTTGTAATTGTCCTGGGCCTTCTGCAACTCGGCCTGGCGTGTCTGCAACTGGGCCTTGAGCGCATCCACGTTGCTGTACAGGCCACGCACCTGGCGTACCGTGCGCGCCAGTTTGGCTTCGGCGGACTGCAGCGCCACCTCGCTGTCGGCCGGGTCGAATTGCAGCAACACCTGGCCGGCATGGACCAGGTCGCCGTCATCGGCACCAATGCTGGTGACGGTACCGGTCACCAGCGGGGTGATCTCTACCACGTTGCCGTTGACGTAGGCGTCATCGGTGCTCTCGTGCCAACGCCCGACCAGGGAGTACCAGGCCCAGGCGCCGATGCCGCCAACAATCAACAGCAGCAGCAGGCCGAGCAGCCAGGCCTTGCGTTTGCGCGACGGCTCGGGTGCGTCGGCGGGGGGTGTGGTGTCTGTGGGAGTGGCCATGACAATACCTTGGATAATGCGTAACAGGGATCAACGATCGCCAAAGCGGCGGATCGTCAGGGGGTCGCCAGCGCTGAGCAGCACCTTGGCCAGCAAGCCCTCGAGGGTCTTGAGTTCTTCAGGTTGCAGCACGCCGCACAATTCGTTCATCGCCGCCGCACCGATCTCTGGCAGCCGATCAGCCAGGCGCTGGCCATCGTCGGTCAGGGCCAGGCGCACCTGGCGGCGATCGTCGGCGCAACGGTTGCGTACGATCAGGCCCTTCTGTTCAAGGCGATCGAGCATGCGGGTCATCGAACCACTGTCCAGGCCCAGGTAGCGGCACAGCTCGGCCGGGGTGTCGACCTGGTACTGGGTGACGATGATCAACACTTTGAACTGCGCGGCGGTGACGCCCTCGGATTCAAGGTGCCAGTCGAGAATGCGGTCCTTGAGGATCGCCGCGCGGCCCAACAGCATGCCAATGGCACAGGTCTGGAAATTCTCGGGAGAAAAATGCGCCATGGGATCTGCCGTGGGTAATTGTGTGAAAATATTACTGCCTAGGCAGTGAATGTCAAAGCCTTGATTAGGCTGCTATGCAAAACTTCATGATTTGACGCTCATGACTTGCTGATGTGGTTGCCCTGCTACGCCAACGCCGGCACCGCGCCACAGGCAATCGCCATGCCCACCAGCTCGGCCAGGCTGCCGGCCTGCAGCCGTTTCATCACCCGCCCCCGGTACAAGTCCACGGTTTTCACGCTAACCCCCAACTGCTCGGCGATCTCGCGGTTGCTCAGGCCTTGGGCCAGCGGTACGAACACATCGCGCTCTCGCGGCGTCAGGCCATCGATGCGCGCCTGCACCCGGGCCAGCGCCTGGTTGCCCTGACGCACGCGGCCGGCGCGCTCCAGTGCTTCCTGCACACTGTCGAGCAGCAACTGGTCACTGTACGGCTTCTCGATGAAGTCGCAGGCACCGGCCTTGAATGCCCGCACCACGATCGGCACATCGGCATGGCCGCTGACGAAGATCACCGGCAAGTCCAGGCCCCGCTCCCTCATCAGCTGCTGCACCGCCAGCCCACCCAGCCCCGGCATCCGCACATCCAGCAGCACGCAGGCCGGTCCATCATCCCGGCACGCGTCCAGAAACGCCTGGCCACTGGCAAACGACAGGGCCTCAAGCCCCACCGACTGCAACAGCCAGACCGTGGAATCACGCATGCCCTGGTCGTCGTCGACCACATACACTTTCGCTTGCACCCTGACCTCCTCTTATCCCCTGCTCACCGCCAGGCGGCAGCACACTACCAAACCGCCCTGCTCGCCCGCACGTGCCCACACACTGCCGCCAAACCCTTCGACAAGGCTGCGGCTCATGCTCAAGCCCAGCCCCAGGCCATCGGCCTTGCTGGTGGTGAACGGGGTAAAGATGTCTTCCAGGCGTTCGGCCGCAACCCCTGGCCCTTGGTCGGCCACCTCCACCAACACCCCATCACCCTCGCGCACGGCGGCCAGGAGGATACGTGACGGGCGTTCGCCATGCTGCTCGCGGTTGGCATCGATGGCGTTGCGCAGCAGGTTCAGCAGCACCTGCTCGAGCAATACCCGGTCGGCATACACCGCCGGTAATTGCGCACTCACGCGCAGCTCGATGCTGACCTGGTCACGCGCCGCCTCCCAGGCACACAGGCGCATGGCCTCGTTGGCGACATCGAGCATGTCCAGCGCCTGTAGCCGCCGCGGCCCTTTACGCAGAAACACCCGCAGCCGGCGGATCACTTGCGCGGCGTGGGTCGCCTGTTCGGTGATGCGTTGCAGCCCCTGCCCGACCCGCACGCGTGCCTGCGGGTCGCGCTCCAGGCCCTGCAGGTAGCGCTGGCTGGCATTGGCATAGTTGACCACCGCCGCCAACGGTTGATTGATCTCGTGGGCGATGCCCGAGGCCAGCTCACCCAAGGTGGCGAGCCGGGCACTGTGCGCCAGGTTCTCCTGGGCCTCGATGCGCAAGGTGATGTCACGCGAGACACTGACGATCTCCACCACGGCCCCGGTATAGGTTTCGCGGATGGCGCGGCTGGCGATCTCGAACCAGCGGTAACCGCCAGCGGCCTGGCGCACCCGGCAGGTCATGGTGTGATAACCGTCCTGGTCCAGGGCGGCGGCGGCCTGAGCCAGCACCTGGCGGCGCTCGCGCGGGTGCAGCAAGGTCCGTACGGCCATGCCTCGCAGTTGCTCGGGCCACAGGCCCAACAGGCGGAACGCCGCCGGTGAGGCATCAAGAAAACGGCCATCGGGGCTGTGCCGGGAAATCAGGTCGGTGGTGTTCTCGATGATCAAGCGGTACAGGCGCCGGGCGCGGCTGGCTTCACGCGCTCCGTGGCGCTCGGCACTGGCGTCACGGCAGCGGCCGAGCACCTGCTGGCCTTGTTCGTCGGGGATGAACGTCCACAGCACGATGCGCTCGCCCACCTCTACTTGCACATCGGCAATTGCCCGGTGCTGTCGCAGGCAGGCGCGCACCAGTGCGGCGCAGTTGGCGGGCAGCCAGCAGGCCAACGCTGGGCCTTCATCAACCCAGGCCTGCAAGGCCGGGTTGCTGGCCAGCGGCGTGGCATCGGCGGCCAGCAGCAGGCTGGGCTGGGGGTCTTTGGCGAGCAAAGGAGAGAGGGGCTTGTCCACGTTGTGAGGCTCGTTGTTATAGTAGTTTTACTATATTGCTATAGTCGATATTCCATCTACCATAGCGACTCGCGTAAAACTGCGACAGGGAAATTGCGGCCAACCGTACGCCTTCCCACACCCTGAACAGAGCTAACAATCAGCCATCGGGGGCCAAGCGCACAGCCTGCGCCTGCCTCCCTTACAGGATTACCGCATGTCGATCTATGCCCAGGGCCTGATGCCCACTGCCGTCAACCACGTCGCCCTCACCCCACTGAGCTTTATCGAACGCACCGCAGCCGTGTATGGCAACTACCCGGCTGTCATCCACGGCGCCATACGCCGCAACTGGCAGGAAACCTACCAACGCTGCCGGCGCCTGGCCAGCGCACTGGCCGGCCGTGGCATCGGGCGTGGCGACACGGTAGCGGTCATGCTGCCAAACACCCCGGCCATGCTCGAAGCGCACTTCGGCATCCCCATGACCGGTGCAGTGCTCAACACCCTCAACGTTCGCCTGGACGCCGAGGCCATCGCCTTCATGCTGCAACACGGCGAGGCCAAGGTGCTGATCACCGACCGCGAATTCCACTCGGTCATCGAAGCCGCCCTCGCCTTGCTCGAACACCCGCCCCTGGTGGTCGATGTCGATGACCCGGAGTACGGCGAAGGCCGCGCGGTCAGCGAGCTGGATTACGAGGCCCTGCTGGCCGAGGGCGACCCGGACTTCGCCTGGGAATGGCCCGATGACGAATGGCAGGCCATTTCCCTCAACTACACCTCCGGCACCACCGGCAACCCCAAGGGCGTGGTCTATCACCATCGCGGCGCTTACCTCAATGCCCTGGGCAACCAGATGACCTGGGCCATGGGCCACCGCCCGGTGTACCTGTGGACCCTGCCGATGTTCCACTGCAACGGCTGGTGCTACCCCTGGACCATCACCGCCCTGGCAGGCACCCACGTGTTCCTGCGCCGGGTCGACCCGCAGAAGATCCTCACCCTGATCCGCGAACATCGGGTCACGCACCTGTGCGGCGCACCCATCGTGCTCAACGCCTTGGTCAACATGCCTGAGGCCGCCAAGGCTGCCATCGAGCACCCGGTGCAGGCGATGGTCGCAGGTGCCGCGCCACCGGCCAAGGTGATCGGCGCAGTGGAAGAAATGGGCATTCAGGTGACCCACACCTACGGCCTGACCGAGGTATACGGGCCAGTGACGGTATGCGCCTGGCATGAAGCGTGGGACGGGCTGCCGCTCGAGGAACGTGCGCGCATCAAGTCGCGCCAGGGCGTGCGCTACCCGACACTCGACGGCCTGATGGTCGCCGACCCGCAAACCCTTGCAGCGGTGCCGCGCGACGGCAACACCCTGGGCGAGATCTTCATGCGTGGCAACACAGTGATGAAGGGCTACCTGAAAAACCCCGAAGCCACGGCCGAAGCCTTCCGCGGTGGCTGGTTCCATACCGGCGACCTGGCCGTGTGGCACGCCGATGGCTATGTCGAGATCAAGGACCGGCTCAAGGACATCATCATCTCCGGTGGCGAGAACATCTCTACCATCGAGGTCGAGGACGCCTTGTACAAGCACCCGGCGGTGCTTGAAGCCGCTGTGGTGGCACGCCCCGACGAGAAATGGGGCGAGACGCCGTGCGCCTTCGTTGCCCTCAAGCCTGGCCGGGAAGACACCCGCGAAGCCGACATCAGCAGTTGGTGCCGGGAGCACCTGGCGGGCTTCAAGGTGCCCAAGACGGTGATTTTTGGCGAACTGCCGAAGACCTCCACCGGCAAGATCCAGAAGTACCTCCTGCGCGACCGGGCCAAAGCCCTCTGACCGTTCATGGGCCTCGTCGTCGGCAAACCGGCGCCGAGGCCAGCACCCACACCCTTTGCTTTTGCACCTACCGAGCCGCTGATGACCGACTACATCGCCCCCCTGCGCGACATGCGCTTTATTCTGCGTGACGTTTTCAACGCCCCTGCCCTGTGGGCACGCCTGCCCGCCCTGGCCGAGCGCATCGACGCCGACACCGCCGATGCCATCCTCGAAGAAGCGGCCAAGGTCACCGGCCAACTGATCGCCCCGCTCAGCCGCAACGGTGACGAACAAGGTGTGCACTTCGAGGCCGGGCAGGTGAGCACCCCGGACGGTTTCCGCGAAGCCTGGCGCACCTACCGGGAAGGCGGCTGGGTCGGCTTGGGGGGCAACCCCGAGCATGGCGGCATGGGCATGCCGAAGATGCTTGGCGTGCTGTTCGAAGAGATGCTCTACGCCGCCGACTGCAGCTTCAGCCTGTATTCCGCCTTGAGCGCCGGCAGTTGCCTGGCGATCGATGCCCACGCCAGCGAGACGCTCAAGGCCACCTACCTGCCACCGCTCTACGAAGGCCGCTGGGCCGGCACCATGTGCCTGACCGAGCCCCAGGCCGGCACCGACCTGGGGTTGATCCGCACCCGCGCCGAGCCACACGCCGATGGCAGTTATCGCATCACTGGCAGCAAGATCTTCATCACCGGTGGCGAGCAGGACCTGACCGAGAACATCGTCCACCTGGTGCTGGCCAAGCTGCCGGATGCCCTCACTGGCGCCAAAGGTATCTCGCTGTTCCTGGTGCCCAAGTACCAGGTCAATGCCGATGGCAGCCTGGGTGAGCGCAACACCGTGCATTGCGGCTCGGTCGAGCACAAAATGGGCATCAAGGCCTCGGCCACCTGCGTGATGAACTTCGATGGCGCCACGGGCTACCTGGTGGGCGAAGCGAACAAGGGCCTGGCGGCCATGTTCACCATGATGAATTACGAGCGGTTGTCCATCGGCATCCAGGGTATCGGCTGCGCCGAAGCGTCGTACCAGAGCGCTGCGCGCTACGCCAGCGAACGCCTGCAGAGCCGCGCCGCCAGCGGCCCGCAGGCGCGGGGCAAGGTGGCCGACCCGATCATCCAGCATGGCGATGTGCGGCGTATGCTGCTGACCATGCGCACCCTCACCGAGGGCGGCCGGGCATTCGCGGCCTACGTGGGGCAACAACTGGACCTGGCCCGTTACGCCGAAGACGCAGGCGAGCGTGAACATGCCCAGCGCCTGGTGGCGCTGCTCACACCAGTGGCCAAGGCCTTTTTCACCGACAATGGCCTGGAAAGCTGCGTGCTCGGCCAGCAGGTGTACGGTGGCCATGGCTACATCCGCGAATGGGGCCAGGAACAGCGTGTGCGCGACGTGCGCATCGCTCAGATCTACGAAGGCACCAACGGCATCCAGGCCCTCGACCTGCTCGGGCGCAAGGTACTGGCCGATGGTGGCCAGGCCCTGGCCAGCTTCACCGCCGAAGTGCGCGCGTTCAGCGTGGCCGCGCCGCTGCATCGCGAAGCTCTGCAGGCCAGCGTTGCGCGCCTGGAGGCGACCAGTGCGTGGCTGCGGGCCCAGGCCGGCGAAGACGCCAACCTGGTCAGCAGCGTGGCCGTGGAGTACCTGCACCTGTTCGGCCTCACCGCCTATGCCTACATGTGGGCGCGCATGGCCGCCGTGGCGCAGGCCAAGCATGAACAAGACCCCGCTTTCCATGGGGCGAAGCTGGCCTGTGCGGCGTTCTTCTTCCAGCGCATCCTGCCGCGCAGTCTTGGGCTGGAGGCAAGTATGCGGGCGGGCAGCGCCAGCCTTTATGGCATGACAGAAGCGCAGTTCTGATCGGCCCAGGGGTGCGCAGCGCCCCCCGGCGTTGCCCGCGAAGGGTTCTCAAACGCTGAAATTCCATTGCAAATCCGACGAAAAACCGTCACAACTGATAGTCATTCGCCATTACCTCGGTTCTCGGGACCCCTTTGCAAGGGTAGAATGCGCAAAACCCGGAGCCGCAATGAACCACGACCGCCTCAATCCCAGCTCAGACGATGCCATCACCGACGCCGCCGCGCATTGGTGCATGCGCCTGCACGCCGAAGATTGCACTGCGGCCGAGCGTGAGGCGTTCGCCCGCTGGCTGGCGGCCGACCCACGGCACGCCGAGGAATACCACGCGATGCTGGAGATCTGGCAAACCGCCGACCTGCTGCCACGCAACGCCACCGTGGTCGATTTCAATCCGCCGGCACGCCAAGCACCGCGGGTACGCAACTGGCGCCCGCTGGCCTCGGCCGCGGCCATTGCCCTGGCGGTGCTGCCCTTGGCCGGCTGGATAGGCTGGGAACAAGGCTGGCTGCCGAACCACTACCAGCACTTCGAAGCCAGCAACCGGATGCAGACGGTGGAGCTGAGCGACGGCAGCACGGTCGAACTCAACCTCAACACCGAGCTGACCTACCTCAACTACAAAGACCAGCGCCAGGTCACCCTCAAGCGCGGCGAGGCGTTTTTCAAGGTGCAGCACGACAGTGCACACCCGTTCATCGTCCGCGCAGGCCGCGGCCAGACCCGCGTCACCGGCACCCAGTTCAACGTGTGGAAGTACCAGGACCAGGTCAAGGTCACGCTGGTGGAAGGCTCGGTGCTGGTCACCAGCGACGGCAGCGCGGGCGGTTACCGCCTCGGCCCTGGGATGCAGGCCAGCTATCACAAAGGTGATTTCGAGCCACAACTGGAGCAGAGCGACGATTACGGCAACACCCTGGCCTGGCGCAGTGGCAAGCTGGTGCTCGACAACCTGAGCCTGGAGCAGGCGCTGCCGGTGATCAACCGCTACCTCGACGCCCCGCTGCTGCTGGCTGATGCCAGCACCGGCCGGATCCGCATCAGCGGCATCTACAACACCCGTGAAGTCGGGCGCCTGGTCAACAACCTGCCCAAGGTACTGCCGGTGTACCTGACCCGCAGCAAGGACGGCAGCACCGTCCTCAACCGCATTTCGCCGCCGCCCGGCAAGGGCTGACGCCTTACAGCGTCATCGCCGCCAACCAGCCGAAGGCCAACAGCGGCAGGTTGTAATGGAGGAAGGTCGGCACCACAGTGTCCCAGATATGGTGGTGCTGGCCATCCACATTCAGGCCCGAGGTCGGCCCCAGGGTCGAGTCCGACGCTGGCGAACCAGCATCCCCCAACGCCCCGGCGGTGCCGACAATACACACCGTGGCCAGCGGGTCGAAGCCCAGCTGCACGCACAGTGGCACGAAGATCGCCGCCAGGATGGGCACGGTGGAAAACGACGAGCCGATGCCCATGGTCACCAGCAAGCCCACCAGCAGCATCAGCAAAGCGCCGACGCCCTTGCTATGGTCGATCCACTGCGCCGACGCCTGGACCAGGCTGTTGACCTCGCCCGTGGCCTTCATCACATCGGCAAAGCCCGAGGCGGCAATCATGATGAAGCCGATCATGGCCATCATCTTCATGCCTTCGGTGAACAGGTCGTCGGTGTCTTTCCAGCGCACGATGCCAGACAGCGAGAAGATCAGGAACCCGACCATGGCGCCGATGATCATCGAGTTCAGCCACAGCTGAACAATGAACGCTGCGGCGATCGCCAGGCCCGCGACCATCAGGGTCAATGGGTTGTATTGCACGCTCACCTGCTCGACCTGCTCGATACGCGCCAGGTCGTAATCACGCTTCTTGCGGTAACTGAACAACACCGCCAGCAGCAGGCCGGCGAGCATGCCAGCCGCCGGAATGGCCATGGCATGGGTGACGTTGACGCCACTCACATCGACCCCGGCCCGGGCGACGTTGGCCAGCAGGATTTCGTTGAGGAAGATGTTGCCAAAGCCCACCGGCAGGAACATGTAGGGCGTGATCAGGCCAAAGGTGATCACGCAGGCGATCAGCCGGCGGTCGATGCGCAAGCGCGTCAGCACATACAGCAGCGGCGGCACCAGCAGCGGGATGAAGGCGATGTGGATGGGCAGGATGTTCTGCGACGACACCGCCACCACCAGCATCAGGCCGATCAGCAGCCACTTGACCTTGCCGCCATTGGCATGGCCCTGGCGATCGATCATGGCCAGGGCTCGGTCAGCCAGGGCATGCGCCAGCCCGGACTTGGCGA